>JAURNN010000024.1 GCA_030830185.1 Bacillota bacterium
GTTTGTGTAGAAGCTTCTGGGGTGATACCACGTCTTGCAAGAAAACGCCATACTTTTTGCATCATGCCTTTGGTGTCTTTACCACCTAAATCTGTATTCACAAGTCCTGGATGAACTGCACAAGCAAAGACATTGGTATCAACAAAACGGTTAAACGCTTTTGTAAACAATAAATTATAAAGTTTTGTTTCACTGTACGCACCCATCAATGAATATTTTTTAACGCGCTCTAATTGGTTTTTATGATACTTCGCCGGTTTATGAGCATCACTGGATGTAGTAATAATAAGTCCATTTGCTTTTTCCAAAGTCGGTAGTAATGTATGCGTCATTGTCACAACGGCTAAATGGTTGACTTGAAATTGCATTTCATGGCCTTCCTCACTTAAGACAAGACTTCCAGGTACAGTTGCAGCATTATTAATAAGAACATCGATACTTTCATGAAGTTTCATAATGTCTTTCGCTGCTTGGATGACATCTTTTGTTTGACTTAAATCAGCTTGAATTAAATCAAATGGTGCTTTAAGTAATGGTTTTAAAATCGCAAGTCGTTCTTGACTACGCGCCACACCAATGACGTGATGACCTTCTTGATTGAGTCTTAGTAGTAAGGCACGTCCAATTCCTGAGGTCACGCCGGTAATGATAATTTTTTTCATAGTTACTCCCTTTGTTTCATTATAAAAAAAACGTGCAGACTTTGCACGTTTTTAAATGATTTCAAGTAATATCACATGATTGATAGCAATTTTTTCTTTTGTTGAAAGCAGAAGTTGTTTTTCATAAGGATCAACTTTAAGGATATTGCCAGTTGTTTGAATGTAGCGATGATGTTTATAATACGTGATACTTACTTCTTTATGTTCATGAAGTGCTTCTAGAAGATTGTAGTTAAGAAGATCATAATGATCTTGTGTGAGTATTTTTTCTGGTTGTATTAAAAGATGCTGCTTCAAATCACTGATTAATGATGAAAAACCACTTAAGGCATCAAAAGGCATCCACTTGATGAGTCCACGGTCAATATAATTATTCATGGTGACCACCTACCATATGATTTCTCGCTTTAATCGTTGAAGATTCAAGTTCACTTAGCGCACGGTTAATACTATTTTTACCAAATTCCATTTTAATGGCATCCATGGTGTGTTCGAGTTTGAGTTTTTGATCACGCGACGCTTGATTTTCAAAAAGGGATAATTGCGTATAAGACACTTTTTTAAGATTTGAAACACTGACATGAATGCGTCTAATGGGTTCATCATCATAGGCACTATCAAAGAGCATGTTACAAACTTCAAAAATGACATCGGCGTGCATGGTTGGATGTTCTAAGGTGTATTGTTTACCAAAGCCACCACCGACATCTTTACTAAATCCAATGCCAAGGGCAATGGTTTGTGCAGTCATGTGTGCAAGTCGTAACCGTCTTGCGACTTCATCAACAGTTTCTCTTAAAATGATTGAAATGTTGTGACCATCGTAATCTTTAAAAAGTACTTGGGATTGACCAAAACTTTTTTGTCTTGAAAATAAAGATGATTTGCTTTGAATCAAACTCATGTCAATACCGTGTGCATGGTAATACATCTCTTCTCCAATAATGCCAAAGTGATGTTTTAGTAAACTCGGCTTACTATGAGCAAGATCGTATATATTTTTAATGCCTAAGCGTAATAAGTTTTTTTCCATGCGCGGACCAATGCCCCACATATCAGATAAGTGGGGAAGTGTCCACAACTTTTTAGGGATATTTTGATAATCCCAAGACGCAATATAATCAGGATGATGCTTTGCTTCAATATCTAGTGCAAGTTTAGCCATCAGCATATTACGACCAATTCCGCATGTGGCTGTCACTTTTGTTTCTTTTAAAACATCCGTTAAAATTTGTTTGGCAATCGCTTCAGGTGTTTTTTGATATAAACTTAAATAGTTGGTAACATCTAAAAACACTTCATCAATCGAATACACATGCATATCTTCATCACTCACATAACGTAAGTAAATCGCAATAATGTCTTTTGCAAAACGCATGTATGTTTTCATGCGTGGACGCATGATTTGAATGTTTAAATGCGTCGGTAAATCTTTAACGCGGCATCGACTAGGAACCCCTAGTTTTTTTAAGTAAGGTGTCACAGCAAGTACCACTGATCCACCACCACGTGTTGGATCAGCAACAACAAGAGGTGTTTCAAATGGATCAAGTCCAAGAAGACTGCATTCAACAGAAGCATAAAAACTTTTTAAATCGATGCATAAAATATGTCTTTGAAGTTTTAAATGCTCCATTTCATACCCTCCTTGTGGAAGGTATTATATCAACTAAAATTCAAAAAAAAAAGACATTTGATAAAAAATTTACATAAATAAAAAAGAGCCTTATCAGGCTCTTTTATTTACTTTTTATTTGGGGATTGGCTTGTGTGAGCCTTTAAGTTTTTTGCATCTTCTTTAAGTAATAAAAAATGGAAAGAAATGACTTTTTTGTTTTTTGCGAATAACAACGTTACTTTATGATACGGTGTTAAAAAATAGTAGAGTTTACTTAAGATAACATGACTTAAATCCTGTAAAGGATACGATGTTTCTTGATCTTCACTTGTAATCATCAAACGACTATTTTTAATGAGTAAAACTTTTTCTTTAAACTGTCGTGTTTCGATGTGTGTAAAAAGAAGTGATAAAATGAATAAAAGAACATATAAAATAAGAGCTGAAAGTAGTGCAGATAATTCTATATAACGAAAAAGTTGTTGTTGAAAAATACTCAACAATAAATACGTAAAAACAAAAAGTGTATCTGAAATGGTGAGTAAAACAAAAATTTTTTCTTTTGTCGTTAAGACTTTTGTTTGCAGTGTATTCATAGAAACTCCTTTATCATATTTTATCATATTTTTTTTAATTTGAATTTCAAAACTTGACAGCGCTTTCATATAGTAGTAAAATGTAATCAGGTATAGACCTAAAAAAACAAAAGGAGATTAAGAATGGAAAGTATTTCAGTATCAAGTTTTCAACTAGTATCACATGTGTTGACACTAGGATATGCAGCGATGGCAGCATCTTTGATTTTCTTCATCTTGACCATTAAAACAAATTTACCTAAATATAGAATGAGTTCTGTATTAAGTGTTGTCGTTATGGTTTCTGCATTGTTGTTACTTTTTGAACAACAAAACCAATGGGTAGAAGCATTTACACTTAACGCAGGTGTATATGAAATGACAGGTAACTTCTCTAATGGGTTCAGATATTTAAACTGGCTCATTGACGTACCAATGCTTTTAATCCAAATTTTATTTGTTGTTGGTGTTGCTGGAGCAGCGTTTAAAAAATATTTAACGCAATTCGCAACTTTTGGTGTCCTCATGATCTTAACTGGTTATGTTGGTCAATTTTATGAACCAGGTACAGCAGGTGAAGACCTAGTTATGTGGTTAGTATGGGGTGCAATTTCTACTGTATTCTATATTTTCGTCCTTGTTTTAATTACTCGCGTAATTAAAGAAGGTAAAGCTAACATGGCAAAATCTAAAGCATTACCATTATTTGCTTTCATCTTACCGTTATTCTATGTATCATGGACAATTTATCCAATTGCCTATGTTATGCCTTTATTAGAAAACTTTGAGTTAGCAATCGCTTCACAACAAGTATTATATACAATCGCAGACGTTGCGTCTAAAGTCGTATATGGTGTGATCTTACAATTTGTATCATCTATTCTTTCACAAGAACAAGGATACGAAGAAGTATAATCTAGAGTTAATAAGTATAAAAGGATGCGAAAGCATCCTTTTTTTTTATCTTACATATTTTTTTTAATCATTTTTTGTCTTGTAAAAGCTTCTCTATCTTTTTCTTCTAACGTATCTTTGATAAATTTAATATCATTAGCTAATTGTGGTAATACAATTTGATCGAGTGCATTTGCGCGTTTACGTGTTTTACGTATCGCATTTGCTAATCGGTAGGTTGCATTATCAATTTCAGCGAGTTTTACCATCATCTCACGAACTTCTAAAAACGTTTTATATGCATAGTCAAATTTTGTATTGGTTGCCCCAAATCCATACGTGATACGTACATGTTTCGACTCGTGGGATACTTTAGGAAGTTCAACCCCCATCACAGAGCGGTATTTAATGGATATACCATCATCTATAGGTATCGATTTAGAAATATCAGAAACAATTCCTAACGTGATATTTGCATCTTGAAGTGCTTTATAAGCTGCTTTAAATTTTGAGGTCACATTTTTACGGAGTTCTTTCACTTCATTTAAAATATCCATCATCTCTCGAATCAAAATATTACGTTTACGATCCATGAGCTCGTAACCTTTGTTTGCAAGCTTTAACCGAGCATTGAGATGCATCAAATTTCCTTTTGTTGGAATGACTTGACGACTCATGTGAGGTTAACCTGGAAACGTTCAGAAGCTTTATTAGGATGATAGAATGCTTCTATGCTTTCTTTATTAAGTCTCTCTAAGCTGTCTTTCGGTAATAGCGATAATAAGTCCCAACCGAGATCAAG
Organism: Bacillota bacterium; assembly: GCA_030830185.1. Classification (GTDB taxonomy): domain Bacteria; phylum Bacillota_I; class Bacilli_A; order Acholeplasmatales; family Acholeplasmataceae; genus UBA8290. The sequence goes on from JAURNN010000024.1 coordinate 4,552, forward strand.
TGTTTCATCGATGGAGCGATTGCTTTCAAAACCTTGAGATAAAAAATGTTTTTCAAACATACGACCAAACACAAGATGAGCTTGATCATAAGTTGATAATTCATCTTCACCAATGACAGAAGCTAAATCTTTAGCATCTTGAACTTTTGCATACGATGCAAATAATTGATTGGTGAGTTTATCGTGATCCTCACGTGTAAAGCCTTCACCAATACCATCTTTCATTAAACGTGATAAAGAAGGTAAGATGCCAACAGGAGGATAAATTCCTGCTTGATGGAGATCTCTTGATAAGACGATTTGACCTTCAGTAATATAACCAGTTAAGTCTGGAATTGGATGCGTGATATCATCATTTGGCATCGTAAGTATTGGAATTTGAGTGACAGAACCTTCTATATTTTTAATGAGTCCAGCACGTTCATAAAGTGATGCAAGATCTGAATATAAATAACCTGGATACCCTTTTCGACCTGGAATTTCACCTTTAGAAGAAGAAAATTCTCTTAAGGCTTCACAATAAGTAGTCATATCTGTCATAATGACCAGAATATGCATGTGATGCGTAAACGCTAAATATTCAGCAGCTGATAACGCAAATCGTGGTGTTAATATACGTTCAATGATTGGTTCATTAGAGACATTGACATACATGACAACACGGTGCATGACACCTGCTTCTAAAAACTGAGTTTTAAAATAGTTTGCAACATCATGCTTCACACCCATTGCAGCAAAAACAACACCAAATTGTTCCCCTTTTTCTTCGGCAATTTTAGCGTGCTTTACAATTTGAACTGCAAGTTCATTGTGAGGAAGACCAGCACCAGAAAAAATAGGCAGCTTTTGACCTCGTATTAATGTCGTCAGTGCATCAATGGATGAGACACCTGTTTGTATAAAGTTTCTTGGATACATTCTTGATACTGGATTTAAAGGGAACCCATTAATTTGTCGATATTCATCAATAAAAACATCGCCTAAACCATCAATCGGTTGACCTGAACCATTAAAAACACGTCCTAAAATCTCTTTAGAAAGTCCAATTTCAACGGCACGTCCAGACAATCTTGTACGAGTATTATTTAATGATAAATCATTGGTGCCTTCAAAGACTTGAATAGCGATACGATCACCATCAATATGAACGACACGTCCATATCGAGAAGGTTTTCCTTCCACTTGGAGTTCAACCATTTCTTCAAATCCAACATCTTTGACATTGTCTAAAAAGATGAGTGGTCCATGGATTTCGTCTAATCCAACATATTGTTTGATCATCTAAAATCCTCCTTAATCAATTCTGCGCATGACATCTTTAATCATGCTACTATACGTATCAAATGAAGAAGAGTCATCATTTGATATGTCATATTTCATTTGAATGATATTTTCAAAAATTTGTGTTTCTTTTAACACTTGAATGGATTTGTGTTCTGAGACATATTGAAGCCCTTGGTCATATAAGAAGATGATGATTCGCATCATATCATATTGTTTTTTTAAGGGTACATACGTATCATCTTTATGAAATGCATTTTGTTGTAAGAAACCAATACGTATGACTCGACCAAGTTCTATGATAAGTTTTTGATCATCAGGTAAAACATCTGAGCCAATCAGTTTCACGATTTCTAACAATTTTGTTTCTTCAGCAAGTAAATAAATGAGTTTTTGTCTAAATAGATTAAAATCATCAGCAACATGATCACGATAATAACGATCTAAATCATGTCCATAATCTGAATAGGACTCGTTCCAGTTAATAGCTGCATAATGTCTTGCATAAGCAAGTTGTTTATCAAGTGCCCAAAAGGTACGAACAAATCGTTTTGTATTTTGCGTCACTGGTTCAGAAAAATCTGCACCTTGAGGTGAAACTGCGCCAATAATCGTCACAGAACCAGTCAAATGATTTAATGTTTCTACATAACCTGCACGTTCATAAAATTGTGAGATACGACTTGGTAAATAAGCAGGGAATCCTTCTTCAGCTGGCATTTCTTCTAAGCGTCCACTAATTTCACGAAGTGCTTCCGCCCATCTAGAAGTAGAATCTGCCATTAATGCGACGTGATAGCCCATGTCTCTGTAATACTCAGCAATTGCAACGCCTGTGTAAATACTTGCTTCACGTGCAGCAACTGGCATGTTGGATGTATTTGCAATTAAAATGGTTCGTTCTAAAAGTGGTTGGTTTGTTCTTGGATCAATCAGTTCACTAAACTCTTCAAGTACTTGTGTCATTTCATTACCACGTTCTCCGCAACCTACATACACGATTAAATCAGCATCACACCATTTCGCAAGTTGATGTTGCAACATTGTTTTTCCGGTTCCAAATCCACCAGGAATGGCTGCTGTACCACCTTTTGCAATTGGGAAAAGCGTGTCAATCACGCGTTGACCACTAATGAGTGGCACATGAGAAATATGTCTTTCTAATACAGGACGTGGTGTTTTAATTGGCCATTTTTGAGTTAAATTAAGGGTGATGATACCATCTTTGGTTTGAACTTCACAAATGGTGTCTAAAACGTGATAAGAACCACTTTTTTTAATGGTCAAAATTTCACCATGAATATTTGGTGGAATCATGAGTTTATGTTTAAAAAGTTTTGTTTCAAAAACTTCTGCAAAAATCATACCTGGTGTGACGTGATCGCCTTTTTGAAGTAAGACTGTAACATCCCATTTTTTCTCTTGATCAAGTGGAAATGTTTGACTTCCAGGTGGAATAAAATGTCCATGACTTTTTTCAATATCTAATAAAGGTCGTTGAATACCATCATAAATATTAGATATTAATCCTGGTCCTAAGATGACTGAAATAGCTTCTCCAGTAGGATAAACTGGGTCACCTTGTTTCAAACCAACCGTATCTTCATACACTTGAACAATGGTTTTATTTTTTTGAATTTGAATGACTTCACCTAAAAGCTTGTTTGGTCCAACATAAACCATTTCAAGCATTTTAAAAGA
>JAURNN010000025.1 GCA_030830185.1 Bacillota bacterium
AATCAATAAATTCAACATCAACTCCTGCTTCGATTAATACTCCAGCAAGTGTATGCGTTCTTTTTGAAACGCCACGATAACGAAATCTACCAGTATCTGTAATTAACCCTGTATATAAAGCAATTGCAGATTCTAGTGGAATTTCTAGTTTGTGCTGAAATGCAAAGTCAGTAATCATTTCAGAAACTGCAGGGTAACTCGTATCTACCCAATTCATATCACCATAAGCGTCAACATCAATATGATGGTCAATTTTAATCACTTTTTTCCCTAGTGTATATCTGGTATCGCTAATGCGATCTTTTGTCGCTGTATCTACAACAACTGATAATGCATCTTTATATACATCATCAGTAATCACATCTGGCGTTCCTACGTACTTGATGTAATCACTTTCTTCTCCTACAACATAAATGTTCTTATGAGGAAAGGCTGCTTTTAAAATGCCTTTGAGTCCGTATTGTCCTCCGTAACAATCCCCATCTGGCCTTTTATGTCCGTGAATAATAATCGTATCAAATTGTTTAATTTCTTGTAGAATGTTTGTCATGTTGTTTCACCTTTTCATTTAAGTCTTCTATGAGTTGATATACTTTTTCAATATTTTCTAATGTTGCACCACAAGCATTTAAATGCCCACCGCCACCATATTTTTTAGCAACATCTACAATCGGGATATCTCTTGAACGAAGTTCGGCGACATATGAACCATTGTGATCTTCAGAGAAGCTTCCCCATATAAGAACTTCTTTAATACCTGACATTTGATTGACCATACCACGACTAATGGATTGAAAGTCTTCGCCAGTTGATTCAATCAAGGCTTTGGAGTTAATTCTATAAGCAACATTTTCTTTAGTAAGTTCAAATGCTGAAAATTGATTTTTCAATATTTTTCTTGAAAGTGTTTCGGTATACAAATAATTATATAAATCTTGGATGCTAGGTTCAAAACGAGATACATAGCTTGCGAGTAAAAAGGTTCTTTCTGGATTTTTTAAGTATAAAAACCTTCCAGAATCTGTGACCATACCTCCATAAAGATACGTCGCTGCATCTTTTGATAAATAAAAGTCGTGCGTCTTAGCAATGTCTATTATCATCTCACATGCTGAGTTAAAGCTCGTATCTTTATAATGGATTGAAACATTTTCTACGTCAGTATCGTTTTCATGGTGGTCGATAACGATGATTTCTTTTCCTAATTGATAACGATCATCACTAATCATATGTGATACAGCAACATCTGTAATGATAACAAGTGCGTCTTTATAAGTTTCATCTGTTATTTCATCCATCTTTGCAAGATAACTCATTGTATTTAAATCCCCTACAACACATATCTTTTTTTCTGGATATTGGCTTTCTAAAAGAAATTTCAATCCCATTTGACTCCCAATAGCATCTAAGTCGGGTCTTAGGTGTCTATGGATGATAATCGTGTGATATGCTTTGATTTTGCTTAAGATGACATCTTTCATGTTTGCTCCTTTTGAAGATTATAATAGAATATCATATTTCATAATAAAAAGCGAGTTGCCCCGCTTTTATTCCCAAGGAAGTTTTAAGTGTGGTGTCCAAACTGGATTTTCAGTTGTATTTCTTCTTGTGTCATAGTTCCAGTCAGGAGATTTTTCACCTTCTGGGTCATTTGGAAACCCTTTAGTTGCCCAACTGTTCTCTTCCGCTCTATGTTGAGCAAATCTTAAAAATGTTAAATACGGAACGTTTTTATAGGTTAACAAATAATCATAGGCTTGGTATTGTGAACCAACATCTTCTGATAATCCTTCCGCGACAATCCAAAATTGCGAAAGTGCTCCGTTGATCCAAACAAGTCCAAGATTTCTACCATATCCCTCTTGTAGACTGTTTCCAGGAATTGATTGTATGTGTATGGTTTTTGAATTAGAATCGCCTAAAAGGTATTCTTTATTATATTTACTAGCCACATATCCCCATGGTTCTGCGGATACATTGCTTCCATTCACTTCAGGTGTGTTTAAGTAAAAGTATCTTAAAGACCCTCCTGGATATCCATTCATTGAGGTAAAAAATGCGGTATCTCCATCAGCAACACCGTTCAGTTTAACCTCTGCTGCACCACCATAACCTAATTCATTATTGTTTGGGTCAACATATGGCAAATCTAAATAGCGTTGTTCTAATTGAGGCCCTTGATAAAGTTGTTCGAGTGTTTTAATGTCGTGATTGTCGTTTTTTAAGTTCTCAAACAAATCAGGAACATACGCAATAAAATTAAATTGATTATATTCAGTTGATGCGATATAGTCTTCTTTTTCACCAAGTCTTATCATTGTAAGGTCGACTGCAAAATTAATATCAAACCCTAGTAGCCCAAATTGATCTACCTTTTGATCATTATAAAAAAGTTCTATGACGTCATTACCGTTATAAGGCAAGTTATTATTATATTGATAATCTGTCTTGTTTTGAATATTTATATTCGTTGGATTGTTCCCCGAAACTACATAATAGGAATCTGGTTCGAGAATTCCTTCTAGTTGTATGGCGTGATCACCACCTTCTGTTGTCGACCCATTATTATAAATTCTTAGTTCAACTTTATTTAAATCTACCGGTTCAATAGTTGGGTTATATACTTCAATAACATTATTAGACATCGATGTGGCATCGAATACTTTAGAAATAACAATGTTTGGTGTTTCTCCTTGACACGATTGAAGTAAGAAAACACTTAAAAGTAGCATGATTATCGTGGTGGTTTTTCTCATTTTTTGATCTCCTTGTTTGTTTTCATTCTCTTCATGTTTTTATGAAAAAACGTAAAGTAGGTGACGGGAATAAATATAAGTATTTCAATTCCTATATATAAGTAACTCAAGTAGTTATATGATTGAAAAAGTGTATTAAGTTCGGTATTGAGATACCACGTATCTTTATCATTAATGGTTTCAAGTTGAATATTTGATTCTTCTATTATATTTAAATCTGCTTGGTAGAAATCCGGGAAACTTAAACTCTTATCCTCATAAACTTCAGTATTGATGAGTTTAGATGTTGAAACATCAAATCCTTCTGTTGGATAAAATACTTCAATACGTTCAATACGTGTTGTTTTGGTGTCATTTATAAAATGTTTTTGGTCAATTGCATACATGTGCATTGAATCATCATATAGTTGGACGAATTGTTCTTGAAAGACGCTTTGATTAAACCCTTCTGGATTAGATTCAAACGCAATATCAATTTTTAGTGTAAGTGCATCATCATTAAAAAAAGCAAAAGAATCAGTATTCTCATAATCGCGAATGAGTATGATCATTTCATAATGATAATTACTATTGTTTTCGTATAATAGCACGGGAAAAATCATGAGTTGATAAGCATAGTTTGGTTGAGTAATTTCAACATCAATGATGGGGTCATTTTTGATATAAATATCAAATTGTCCTTGTGTGTTTGCGATTAAAGTTGCTGTTATCAAATCCTTTGAATCATCATAAATACGTGCTTCTTGTTCTTCTAAAAATGTTACTGTTTGATTGGCTCTTGCATAACCAGCAACAATAAAGGTGATAAAAGCAATCAATATGATATATGATGTGATTCCAAAGATTTTTCCCATGTATTTTCCTAGGTTTTTGTGTATGTCTATTATACGTTTTTTAATGCTTTTTTACAAATAAAAAAAGGATAGATTGCTCTATCCTTTTTCTTACAATGTTTAATCAATTATTACGCTGTGTGTGAACCTAAATAGGAGAAATCATTTGCTGGATATACAATCCATTCTTCTGGATTCCATGTTCCTGTCCCACCAGTTACACCCGGTTTTCTTACAAGAGTTACATTTGCTGTTGTTCCAGTGCCAACAACCCAAGATGATCCTGGATCTTCACCAACAACACCAAACATGTCTATAACAACCCATGTTGTACCTCCATCGGTTGTTTTTTCTAATACAAATGCATCATCTCCATTAAAAAATGTGACGTCTCCTGCTAAATCTCCAACTGAAGTAATTTCAGAAACTGATTGACTGTTATAAATTACAAATACGTCTCCAGCTGCAAGAGAACCAGAAAGTACTGATGTTTGAGAAGCCGTTGTACTTCCGTTTGAATATAAAGTTACTCTATAATTTGTTAGATCTAAAGCAGCATCTGTTGGATTATATAGTTCAATTGCTTTATTGTTTCCGCCATCACCTTCAACATACTCAGAAATGAATAGGTCAGAAGTTGGGGTTACCACAACAACTTTTTCAACAGCATCAGCGCTTGCAATACGTAATCTTAATTCATTACTCCAATATGCACCAGCAACAACATTGATTACATCACCAACAACTAACTCAGTTGGTAACCCAACAGGATCACCTGATCTAGAGTCCCAACGAATAAAGAATGTTGCAGTTCCATTTGAAACTTCAATATCTAAATTATCATATTGGTCGTATGCTATACTAATCACTTCTAATCCTTTAAATTCTACAAGTTGTGCAGTATAGGCTTCTAATGCAGTAACATCCATTGCTGTGACATCAACTGCTGTTGGGAAGTCAAATCCTGGTGTTGGAATAACATTTACAAATTGAACACTAGAAACTTGTTCTAATCCTCTAAATGCGCCGCGAGTTGCTTGAATTTCAATTGCATATCCACCTAAGTAAGCAGCTAGGAATGCATCTTTTTCAGCACTTGAACCGCTTCCTAAAAACACATCTAGTGCCCCTGTGTTGTCTTGGAATAAGAAGTTATTACCATCGACATTAAGTGTGACATATCCACGAATCGTAACGATTGTATCTACCGCTTCAGCAAGTGCAGCAGCAATTGTCATTGGAGGTAATGTGAAGTCACCTTCAGCATCAATTCTTAAACGTGCACCATCACTCCAGTAAACACCGACAACAGCATCAACAACATCACCAGCAACTAGTGTTAGTGGGAATCCTACTGGATCTCCTGTTCTTGAATCCCAACGAATTTCAACTGTTTCACTACCTAGTGTAAATGTGAAATCAACATTATCATATTGATCTGTCGCTAGGCTTACAAATACTAAACCTTCTAAACGAACTTGTTGTGCAATGTAGTCTGATAAGTCAGCAACGCTTGTGACAACTGTTGGTGTAGGGAATGCAGCACCAATTTTATCAAAAAGCATTAAATCTGTAATTGTTGATACTTGTTCTAATCCTCTAAATGTTCCACGTTTTGCAGTAAGTTGAACTGCATAACGTCCGTGATACGCACGTAATAATTCATCTTTAGTAGGACTTGCACCACCACCAGCAAAGATATCAAGTGCACCAGTACCATCTTGAATAAAGAAGTTGTTACCCTCAACATTCATGGTGATGTATCCTTCAACGGTTACAATAGTATCCACAGCTTCCAATAATGCTGCTGCAATTGTCATTGGAGGCAATGAAACATCGTCTGCAGAGTCAATTCTTAATATTGCTGAGTTACTGAAATACACACCTGCAACAATGTTAACAATATCGCCTGCTTCAAGTTCTGTTGGAAGTCCAGCAGGTGTAGCAGCTCTTGAGTCCCAACGAATCACAACTGTTTCTGTTCCTAAAGTTGCAGTAATATCTAAGTTTCCATATGAGTCATAAGCAATACTTACTACTTCTAAATTTCTAAATCTAACGAGTTGAGCAACGAGTCCGTCTAATTGTGATAATGCTGTTACATCAACAACAATCGGGAATGCTACTTCAGGTTCAGAAACAACAGCGACACTTGTAATGTTAGATAATTGTTCTAACCCTCTAAATGAACCTCGTTCACCAACAACTTCAACAAGTTCACCACTTGCTAATGCTGCTAAAATTGCAGTTTTTTGTTCACTATCGCCAGGCATATATAAATCAAGCGCACCTGTTTCGTCTTGTAGTAAGAAGTTGTTTCCATCAACATTCAATGTAACATAGCCTTGAACAACTGCAAGTTCACCTGCTGCAATTTCTAATGCTTCAGAAATAGAAACAACTGGTGATACACCAACTTTAACTGTAAATTCTTTAACAACTGCAGTTGCGGTTCCAAGTGATACTGTTGCAGTTAATAGAACTGTCGCTTGACCATCTGTTGGTACAGTGACTGCACCTGTCGTTGGGTTAATGACAGCTTCATTATCTGATGTCCAAGCAATCGTGGTATCATTTGCACCTGTCGTTGCTAAATCTAGTGTCGTATCTTCTAAAATGTTAAATGGAATTGATAGTGCGTTGCTATCTACTTCAATTGCTTCAGCATCTGTTAGGTTTGCTGTAATTCCGTCAGCACCACCTACATAGTAAAATGCAAATGCTTTATTGTTTGATCTGAATGTATAAATTAAAATATCAACAGTAATAACTTTGCCGTCATACGCTTGAATTTCAGCCATATTAAATGTATTGTAATATAGCATGAGTCCCACTGTAGGAGCTTCAGTTGTTCCTGGAACCCATGTTTGTGTTGTGTCATAATTGGTTGGCATAATATAGGTATTATAGTTTCCTGTATCACCAGGAATCACATAAACACGTCCAGTAACTGTTGCATAAACTGTTTCAAATGCACCACTTGATGCATTACCATATGCAATTTCATCTTGATCTGTATCAAGTAAGTTATTGACATATGCTGCAATGTCAGTAATGACTTCAGCTGTTGGCATTTGTGGTGTTGCTGTAGCATCTAATTCAGCTGTCCAAGCAACAAGTTCCCAAATTCCAAAGTACCATTCAGTAGTACCAGAAACATCATAGACTTTTCCTACTTCAAGTCCACTCATGTCTCCACCGTAAAGTTGAATGATTCCTGTTCCGTCATATGCAAACGCAGAATCTGAACCTTTACCTACAATGGTTAATCCGTCTAATGTTACTTGGTATGTACCATCATATGCAACATCGTCAAGTGCAAGAACGTCTTCTATATTTTCAATTGTGACCTCTTCAACCTCACTTGATTTAACAGTAAGTTCTAAACTCCAGGTAAGTGTAAGCTCTTGAGTTGCATCTAACTCAGATGGAATTGTTAAAACCGCCGTTAACATGACTTTGGCATCTGGTTCACCAAATGCAGGACGGTTCACAGTTACAACTGCTAAGTTACTTGCTGGTTGTCCTACTGTGACAACCCCTGGATTATTGGTTGACCATACTGCATCCACACCACCAACAAGTAATGTTGGAACCGTAAAGTTACCGGTAATATTTGATGGGTCAGATATTAATCCGTTTAATGTATCATATGCATCTTGTAAGGTTTCTTGAGCTGGATCGACCGTTACTGGGTCTTCACATGCTACTAAACCAAAGACAAGTGCGAATGATGCGAGTAATAAAAATAATTTTTTCATTCACTTCTCCCTTTTTCTTTTTTTTATTAATTCGTTATAAAATCAAATGATTCTTGGTATTGCTCATCAATATACGCATCTAAATCGGCGTCGCTTGCTGCTTCATAAGCAAGTATTTTTACAAGTAGTGCACCAACTTCAGATCGTGTTTTTGAACTTTGATTAAACACTGCTGATGTGAAGAAAATATCTTCATTTTCTAAGAAAATTTCAATCGCTTCTTTAACAAGTTTTGCAATCGCTTCATCCATCGTTGTTGGGTTTTCTTTGATACCTGCAACATAGTTCGTCCAACGCGTTGTTTCGTAAGCTGAATAACGAATTGGTGCATATCCTGAAGGAATACTAAATTCAGCAGTTCTTTCTGGTTCTAGCATAAACTTCGCAAATAACCACGCAGCAATCATGCGTTGTTCATCATTAGATTTGAATAAGTTAATGTTTGGTCCTTGTTGAATTTGGAAACGAGATTCTGCAGTAAATCCTGGAAGTGGTGCAACACCAACACGGTAACCAGCGTCAAAAACCGCTTGAGGCATACCAACATAAGCATAGCGTGTTCCACCTGTAGATCCAACATACATATATGTTTTAGGGTTTGCAACTTTCATTGAGTCAGAGTTATATGCATCCCCATTGAGTGCACGTGTAATCATTAATCCCTTATCTACTTTATCTTTAAAGTAACGTACCATGTCTTTAGATAAGTCGTTGTTGAATTGAACTTCACCGCGTCCAGTTTCAGCGTTGTATCCTGTATAAGGTGCATTAAATTGTTTAGACCCTGTAATGAATAAGTTATCTTCTGAGTCATATCCAAAAGGAAATGAATCTGGTTCTCTATCTTTGATATCTTGGGCGATTGCGAATACTCCATCCCAAGTTGTTGGAACGTCATATCCGTGTTCCTTAAAATATGATTCGTTATAGAAAAACGCTTCTGAGGATTTAGTAAATGGTAATGAAAGAATTGTTCCTTCATCATCATAACTTTGACCTTCTGCCCATAATCCTGGTAAAAAGTCTGCAATTTCTTCATCTGTTAAACCAATGTTTGGATTATTAATAAAGTTATTCAGAGCAAGTGGTGCTTTTGCAGCAGCATATCTTGCAATATGGTCTGGATAACTTTCGGCAATATCTGGTTGATTTCCTGCAGGAATTGCAAGCGCAATCTTATCAGATAAAGCAGTATAATCTCCAGCTGCTTTTTCTTCAATCACTGTAATGTTTGGATAAACAACATTAAACTCTTCGATCCATTTTTGTACAAGTGCTTGAGATTGTGCACCCATGCGATGCCAAAACGTGATCGTGATTTCTTTTGAAGTATCAAGATCAGCATCTGCAGATAATTCATACCACTCAACAAGACGAGCAGCTTCATTACCTGTACGTTCACCACCACATGCAGCAAGTGAAACTGCAGCAGTAAGTGCTAAAAATAATAAAAATACTTTTTTCATACCCTTTTCTCCTTTTTTGTTTTATTTATTACCCTTTAACACCACTTCTAGAAATTCCAGACATGATGTATTTTCTAAAAAAGATAAACATAAGTAGTAATGGCACTGTTACAATTACAGTCGCTGCCATTTGATAGTTGATTAAGACTCTACCAACACCTGTTGCGTCTTGATCAGTAAATGAAGATCTAAGCCAGGTTGTGACGAGTTTGTATTTCTCGTTTGCAACAATATCTGGCCAGATATAGGCATTCCATGCACCCATTAATTTTAAGATGACGATGGTAATGATTGAACTTTTTGCCATAGGAACCATCACAGTTCTTAAGTATTTAAAGTCTTTGCATCCATCGACTTTGGCTGCATAATACAATTCATTAGGAATTTGTTTAAACGTTTGTCTAAGTAAATAAATATGGAAAATTGAAATAAAGAATGGAATAATCATCGCCAAAAACGATCCGATACCATCATCATTGACCCATCCTAATCTTGAAACTGTAATATAGTTTGAGATAATAAGCATTTCACCTGGAATCATCATGGTTGCAAGCAAGATTGTAAAAATAAGTTCTTTTCCTTTGAAGTTCAGTCTTGCAAGTGCGAATGCCACAAGTATTGAAAAGAAGGTTCCACCTACAGTTGAAAATATCGCAACAATTAGTGTATTACTTAAATATCTCGTAAAGGTAATTCCACCTTGTTGTGCTGATGAATATAAAAATGTTGAAACGTAGTTCTGTGGGCTAAACTCTTTAGGAAATAAACTTGTGTTAAGGGAGTTAAGTACTTCGTTACTAGATTGAAAGGACACATTAAGCATCCAGTAAAATGGCACAATCACAATAAACGCCATGACAAATAAGAAGAAATATGTCATTGATTTATTTGCAACAAAAAGTGCACGTTGTTCTTTTAATTTTCGGTTAACGCGGTAATGACCGCTTGGATTCATGTATTGTATCATATTGCTCTCCTTAGTAATGAACCCGTTTTTTAGAGATGTTCAAGTTAATAAAGGTGAATATCAAAATAATGATAAATAAAATAACCGCAGAAGCTGCGCCTCTAGAATAATAAGAAACAAAATTACTATCTAGCCCAACGTTACCAATCTTGTCGTAGACATAAGCAACAGCTGTCCATCGATTTCTATCAAGAAGCCTTCCTGTTGAACCTGCAACAGCAAGCACACTTTCATAAGATTTAAATGCACCAATGAAAGAGGTAATCAAGATATAGCTAATAAGTGGTGATAGTAGTGGAATGGTGATGTGTCTTAAAATTCTTCTTTTTGGAGTTGCATCAATTTTTGCTGCATCATAATATTGTTTTGAAATGTTTTGGAGCCCGCCAATGAAAACTAAAATTTTAAATGGTAGTCCGTCCCAAATAGAGTACACCAGAACAACAAACATCCAATCTGAACGGTCTGCAGTCACACCAACCCAGTCTCTAGAAAGTCCAAACAAAGTATTAATAAGACCTTCAGCCATTAAACCGTCTGTTAGTGGGTGTGAAAACATGACGCTAAAAACCATCCCAATTGCTAACCCGTTTGTTACATAAGGTAGGAAGAACACCGTTTGGAATATTTTTTGAAGCGGTTTAATCGAATTTAAAGCAACTGCAATTAATAAAGCTAGCCCTGTTGAAACTGGCACGGATACAAAAACTAAAATCATTGTGTTTCCAATGGCTCTAATAAAATAAGGATCATTAAAAATTGCGCCATATGCAGCGATATCTAAATACGATCCAAATGTATCTGTCATAGGATTATATTGAGAAAAAACAGAGATTAAAATTGTTTTTACTAAGGGATAGAACGTAAATACTGTTAGTAAAAGTAGTGGAAAAGCAAGATAAAACCATGCTTTTCGATCAATTTTATTTTCTAACATTACGCAAGTCTCCTACCGTTAGATTCGTCAAAAATATAGGTTTTATTTTCTTTTAATTTAAATGATACATTTCCTTTTAGTTCTTTTAGATTAACCTCGTCATTTAAAATAATTCTAAATGATGGTGCGGTAGATGCTGAATGACTTGACACCAGGGCAAAATCGCGTCCAATCGTTTCAACAAACTGAGCTTCAATTGTTAGCGGTCCTTCTTTATCAAGAGTATATCCTTCAGGACGAACACCAACAACAACGTTTCTGTCTTTTTCTTTAGAGAGTTTCTCTGATTCAAACACGGGTTTTTGGTTAATAAAAACTTGTCCTTTTTTAAGTTCTGCACGGTATAACCCAATTGGTGGTGTTCCTAAAAATTGTGCCGAAAACAAGTTGGCTGGTTGGTCATAAACTTCTTGAGGTTGGCCTTTTTGTTGTTCTTCACCAAAATTCATTAAGACAATTTCATCAGAAATAGACATTGCTTCTTCTTGATCGTGAGTAACAAAAATGGTTGTAATGCCCGTTTCTCTTTGAATACGTTTAATTTCTTCTCTTGTTTGAAGTCTAAGTCTTGCATCTAAGTTTGATAGTGGTTCGTCTAATAACAACACTTGTGGTTTTTTAACAAGTGCGCGTGCAATCGCTACACGTTGTTGTTGTCCACCCGAGAGTTGAGCCGGCTTTTTGTCTAATTGATCTTCTATACCAACGAGTTTTGCCATTTCTATCATGCTGTTTTCCATTAGTGCTTTATAATTTGTTCTTTTTGCTTCTAAAACGAGCGAAACACTCTCTGGTGCAACGGCATCAGAATTATTTTTCAAAGTTTCTTTATAGGTCATTTCTTTTGCTTGATACGTTTGTTTCATTGTTGAAAATAACGCCTTAAAATCCTCAATAACGAGTTCGCTTAATTCTTTTTCGTATTGCTTAGATAACGCGTCACGCTTGTTTTTGAGTTCAAACTTAAGTGTTTTTATTTTTTCTTTATTTGCTTGTTTCAATTCTTTGTTTTGTTTGCTTTCAACTTTTAAACTTTGAACGGCATTATTCACTTCATTTGCCTCATCATTGTCTAATCTCTTAAATTTGTTTTGTAGGCTTTCAAAAGCATCTACATAATCAAAATATCTCTTTGCTTCTGATGGTGTTTCGATAAAAAACGCTTTTCTATAAGCTTTTTCTATAGACACTTTTTTTAAATTCATATTTTCTAAAGGAAATAAAATATTTTTTCTAACTGTCATGTGTGGGTAAAGTGCATAGTTTTGAAAAACTAAACCAATCCCTCTCTTTTCGGCGTCCAATTCGGTGACTTCTGTTTCACCAAAGAAAATTTTACCTTTTGTTGGTGCCAAAAGTCCCGCAATCATGTAAAGTGTTGTTGATTTTCCGCACCCTGAAGGTCCTAATAATCCTACAAGTTTTCCTGACGGAATTTCGACATCGAAATCATACACGGCACGCGTGATTTTTCCTGTTTTTTTATCGACAAAATCCTTGTGTAGATTTTCTAATTTGATGGATAAACTCTTGTGTGAATTTTGCATTGCTTTTCTCCGTTTTTCTTAAAATAAAAAGCACTTAATCAGAATATTAAGCGCTTTAAAAATTTAGTTTTTTGTGTTATTGTTAAAAAAACCCAAGGTAATTGTTATATTCAAATTTTTGAATAAATAGTAGTCTGTTTTCAATCTTAATTCCCTCGCATAACTATTATATATCAAAACGTGGTTTTTTCAAGTAATGCAATGGTTTTTTTGTAAGGTTTATGTCAAAATTCGCAATTGTTTGGTGTTCTTGGAAATGGAATCACATCTCTAATATTTTCTACACCTGTTTAATACATAATGAGTCTTTCAAAACCCATCCCAAATCCGCTATGAACAGTACCGCCATAACGTCTTAAATCAAGATACCAATTAAATTCTTCTATAGGAACATGCATTTCTTTCATTCTTTTTATAAGGAGGTCTAATCGTTCTTCTCTTTGAGATCCACCGATAAGTTCTCCACTTCCCGGAACGAGCAAGTCCATTGCTGCAACTGTCTTTTGATCATCATTGATTCTCATATAAAACGCTTTAATATCTTTAGGCCAATGTGTAATAAATACAGGCGTTTTATATAGAACATCTGTTAAATATTTTTCGTGTTCTGTGTTTAAATCTTGTCCGTGTGTTGGTTTGTTTTCAAAAGGGTGATTAGAGGCTAGTAGTTGATTGATCGCTTCTTTGTGAGTAATTTTTTCAAAACTACTATTTAATACTAGTGTTAGTCTCTCTTTAAGGTTTTTATCAACAAACTCATTAAAAAAATCAATTTCGAAGTGACAGGTTTTTAGAATGTATTCAATGACGTATTTAACCATGTCTTCAGCGACATTCATATTTCCTTCAAGATCACAAAAAGCCATTTCTGGTTCAATCATCCAAAACTCAGATGCGTGTCTTTGAGTGTTTGATTTTTCAGCTCGAAAAGTAGGTCCGAATGTATACACGTTTTTAAACGCCATCGCGTATGCTTCGGCTTCTAATTGGCCAGTTACAGCAAGATAGGTTGGTTTTCCAAAAAAATCTTTGGAATAATCAATGTCTTTTTCTTTTCCCGTTTGTTTCAAGTCTAGCGTAGTCACTTGAAACATCGATCCAGCACCTTCACCATCATTTCCTGTAATGAGTGGTGTGTGCGTATAAACAAATCCTCGTTTATTAAAAAATTGATGAATGGCCATTGCAGCTTCACTTCTCACTCGAAAGACCGCTTGAAAAAGATTGGTTCGCATGCGAAGATGAGCAACTTCTCTTAAAAACTCTCTTGTATGTCTTTTGGGTTGAATTGGATAATCTTCCGGAGAATCCCCAAGAAGAGTGATTTGTGTTGCTTTAATTTCAAAAGGCTGTTTCATATTAGGGGTTAAAACAAGCTTCCCATGAATTTCAACAGAACTACCTACACGCATTTTTTGAGTTTCTTTGAAATTGTGTAGCGTTTCTTCGTAAACAACCTGTAGTGTTGGGAATGTCGTTCCGTCATGAAAATTGATAAATCCGAAGTTTTTTTGGCTTCGGTTGTTTCTTATCCATCCATACAAGACAACTCTTTGTTGGTCTAATTGTTGGTGATTTTCAAATAAATACTTAACTGTCGTCTCCATCGTTATCCTCATCTTTAGTCATGTTATCTATGAATCGTGCTTCTTCGAATTTAGCATCTTTAATATAATCAAATTTCTTTTTAATTTTTTCAGTGGTGGTTGACATTTTTTCAGCATCTTTTTTAATCGTGTCAATCGATCGATTCAATTTTTCCCAACGTTCACTATATCTCATAAACTCGATATTAAGTTTATTAAGTTCATCAATAATGACTTTTGTTTGTTCATCTCTTTTTAAGTTTTGAACAAAGACTTGTATCATTGTTAGGGTTGAAAATAGTGTTGTTGGGGAGGTTAACCAAACACGCCTATTGTTGCTGTACTCTACTAAGGTTTCATGATGTGCGGTGATTTCGGCGAAGATGGCTTCTGCAGGTAAGAACAGTATTGCTTGGTGTGACGTTTCACCTTCAATAATGTATTTGTTTGCAATATCATCGATATGTTTTTTAACGTCAGATTGAAATAATTTTTTTGCAGCATCTCTTTCTGTTTGATGGTATTCACTATTGGTCATTCTTTTATAGTTATCTAGTGGAAACTTCGAATCTATAACAACCATACCAAGTGGTTCTGGTGCATATAAAACCGCGTCTGCAATGGTTTGGTTAGATAGTTTCACCTGCGTTTTATAAAGATTTTCATCTTGGCCAAAAACAGCTGATAAAAGTTGATAAAGTTGAACTTCTCCATAAATCCCTCTTGTTTTTTTATCAGCTAAAACGCTATTTAAGCTCACAACTTCTTTTGATAATTGCTCAATGTTTTTTTGAGCCTCGTCTATTTTTGATAACCTTTCAACAACATTAACAAACGTTTCATTGGTTCTTTCAAATCCACCTTGAAGTCTTTTTTCAACAAGCGTGTTCATTTCCTTTAATTTGTTTTCGATATGTACTGTAATTAAATCTTTAAAATTATATAAATCTTTTGTGTTTTTTTCGTTTGATTCATAAATCAACTCTCTTAGTTGGGTTTTTAATCCTTCATACTCTTTTTGCATATAGACTTTTAAATCGCTTTGATCTTGAGGAATCGCTTTTTTTTGGCTTTGTATTACTAAAAATACAACCAAAATGATCATGAGACTCGCAAGTAAAATAAGTGTTACAATTTCAATCATTATGAACCTCCTTCAATATCCTCTAAATGATAAATAGACACAACGTTGTTTTCTATTTTAATGTAGCTTGTAATATAGGTTTCTTCTGCATTAATTAGGTCATTAACTGATGTAATGAATCGATCATTAAGGGCTTGTGCATAGCCCCTTTGTCGGTGTGTTGGAACCATGACATCTTGATATGCTCTTGAAATCATATCTGTGCAATAATATTTATATTCAACATCTAGAAAAAAAGTATAGTTATATAGTGCTTTTTCTTCATATAGCGTTCTCGCATATTCAACAGCACCTGCTCTTTGGGTGTTTGTCATATTTTTAACACGCAAACTTAAAAACTCGTTTCTGTTAAAAGAGCCGTAATAAGGATATGCCGGGCTTGACTCTGTTCTTCTATTTGTGTTCAACCAGTAATTGTTGCTTTGTGTGACGGAAATATCAAAATCATGCTCTTTGTTTCCCGGAAACAACATAACTTCAAAAATGTTTGCACTTCCAATTCCGGTTGCCTCGTATAGTTTGTTGTCCTCGTTCACTAAAGAAGCGTGACCCCCAAAATAATACGTTATCCATTCGTGGATTCCTGGAACATTTGGGAACGGAGATTGTTGTGTAACAATGATATCTCCCGTTTGACCAAGTTTTGTCTTATTTTCATCAAAAAACACATTTCTTTGATCATCCAATTCGAATGTTTCACGTGAAACAGGAAAATAATTGAATGTATATCCGTTAATTATTTGTGTGTGCTCTGGTGTTGTTTCTGCTCTAGAGGTAAATGTATGAATATTTTGGGTGGCTTCAATATCGAGTCTTATGACTCCTCCAAAACTATAAATAAGGCCTGTTATGACAATAAGCGCGCTTGTTTTGATGTATCTTAAAATTGATTTTTTTATTTTTGAGAAAAACAATGTCATTGCGGGTTTTTTCCTTTTTTTACTCGATTTGATTATAACATATTGGGTATAAAAAAAAGTAGCTGGGCTACTTTTTTGGACGAATGACAAGTGCGCGTTCTTCGCCTTCACCTTGAGATTCGGTTTCTACATCGCGCCATTCGCTTAATTTCGTGTGAATGATGCGTCTATCGTAGGCGTTCATTGGATCAAGTTTAACTTCGATTTTAGATCTAGCAACATCTTTCGCGGTTTTCGTTGCAAGAATTTCTAGTTGGCGTTTATGATTTTCAAAATAGTTAGCAATGTCAAGAGTAATCACGGCTTGACTTTGAACAAACGTCTGCAAATAACTTCTAAGTAGGTATTGAAGCGCAATCAACGTTCTTCCTTCTCTTCCAATAAGTACTGCGTTGTCTGTAGATTGTATATTATAATGAATTTCTTTGCCGTCTTCTTTTGTTCTAAGTTCCATTTTAAATTCAACATCCATTGTTTGTAAGATGCTTTCCAAATAGGTTTTTCCTTCAAGTGTTAAGTTGACGTCAGGAATGGCTTCGTACAAATTGTTCCCACCAGCAAAAAGACCTTTTTTCTCGCGAGTAAGTGTGATTTTTAGTTTTTCCGGTTGAATTCTTAATTCTTCTGCAGCGCGTTCGCGAGCTTCAGTCTCGTTTTTAGCTTCTAATTCAATACGTTTTAAAATCATTTAACTAGACCTCCTAAAAGTTCTTTTTCTTTTAGTTTTGCGTGTTTCTTTTCGCTTAGTCTTCTGTTTATAATTGTTTGTGTAAGTGAATATAAGTTACCAAAGATCCAATAAACAGCAAGCGCATTGCTTTGGTATGAAATAAACATCATCATAATGACCATAAAGTAACTCACGTATTTCATGGTTTGTTGAGATTGTTGTGCTTGTGGGTTAGGATTTACAACTGTTTTTGCATAGTTTGGTTTAGACATCGCAAGTTTTTGAAGTCCAAACATGGTTGCACCTACAATTGATGCTAATACAATTGCTGTGATCCCATCGTTTGTATTTGCTAAATCAATTCCAAAGAACATTGTGTTTGAAACTTGTTCTGAATACATACCGCCTGGAATTGTAATTCTTCTAACGACACTATACATTGCAATAAAAATTGGCATTTGTAGAAATGGTAATAAACAACCAAACGCATTAATGCCGTATTTTTTGTATACGCCCATCATTTCCATTTGCATTTGTTGTTGTGATTGTGGATCTTTTCTTGTTGCGTACTTACCTTGGACGCGTTGCATTTCAGGTTGTGCAAGATTCATTTTTAAGCTCAAATCATTACTTTTCGCATAAATAGGCCATGCAAGTGTTCTTACAATCAATGTTGTAAATAAAATCCCAAGTGCAAATGAGTTTCCAAATAGCCCCCCAAATAATTGGGTTAGGAATGCAACTGGAATTACTAAAATCCAATCAAAGAACCCAGCATCATCAGAGTGAATAGGTGCTTCTCCGCCTGTAACATAGACTTCAAAGTTTGCTGAATTTCCTTCATAGGTAAACGTAACATCAAAACTATCGTTTGCAAAAAAACCATCTTCTTGAAGAGGAATAAACCCGTTGTTTGAGAATTTATCTATATGCTCTTCAGCATTTAAAATCTCAACTGTTCCGTTAGCACGAACAACATATACATCTAATCCTTCTAAGTTTTCTATTCCACCAATGTTTGTTCTAACATTTGCCTCATTAAAAATAAAATTGATTAAAACAATGGTTGTGTCGTTAGAATTGACGTTGCTAGGGATAACATAAATATCAAAATCATAAAGTACATCATTATATGAAACGCGGTATGTTAAAACTCCGTTATCTCCAACGGGTTCGTTGATTCCTTGGTTTTCTAATGGGACGACTTCAACTTCACCCGATTGTTTGATGTTTAAAAACGAGACACCCTCTTCACCTTTAAAGACATATCCGTTTGCGAATTCAGCCTCTGTGTAGACCATATTTAAAGGTGCGTTTACAACTGTTTTAATCGTCTCATCTTCTTGGGTACAACCCGATAAGATGACAAGTGCTAAAATAACACTAAATAGCAATACTATTTTTTTCATTATTTTTCTCCGTGAGTGTTGCTTGATCGGTAAGTTGCAACACATTTTTTTGGACTTCTTCAAAACTTAACTGATTTGATTTTGGGTAAATAACAACAACAAATTGGACATGGTTTGAAATTTGTTGTATTGAAGAAACAATCATTCGAATTTGTCTTTTTCTAATGTTTCTGGCAACGGCATTGCCGTACTTTCTTCCTATAGATAATGCAAACCTAAAGTGTAGTTGATCCAAGTTTTTTATGAAGTGGATACCAAAAAATTGGTTTTTAACGCTTTTTTTATTTGCAAAAACAAAATCAATTTCTTTCTTTGTTTTTAGTCGGTATCTTTTTTTCATATTTTTTTATAAAAAAAGGACGTCTCTTTGAAATTTATTCGAGTAGTCCTAGTTATTTATAAATTACAATTAAACGGTGAGCTGCGCTCTACCTTTTGCGCGACGTCTTGCAAGTACGCGGCGTCCACCAACAGTTGCCATTCTTGCTCTAAAGCCGTGTGTCTTTTGACGTTTACGTTTATTTGGTTGATATGTTCTTTTCATGTATCTTACCACCTTTCATAGGAAACCATGCTTTGTTATTATATATAAAGGTTTTATCTTTGTCAACAAGAATCCATTACAAAGTTAGAGGCTGGGCTCTAATGTGGACAACTCTTTGTTATAGTTATAGACATTGTGGACAACTGGATAACCCTTAAAGTGTCTTTATAAAGACTTAAAGTGTCTTTTTTTATCCACAATTTTTGTTGTTTCTTTCGTGCTTATAAAAAGTTATCCACAATTTTTGTTGTTATTTATTTATTTGTTTTTGTTTTTTTTATGCTAATATTTCCTTATGATTTTTAGGAGAGACCCTTTTGAACAATTACGACATCTTATGGCAAACAATTTTATCTGATCTTGAACAAACTTATGATGAAGATACTTTCGGTGAGGTTTTTGAGCCTCTTCAAACAATTCATCAAGTTTTAAATAACGTTATTTATATTCTTGTACCTAATGAATTTATTAAAAACCGGATACAACGATTATATTTATCTAAAATTCAAGATCTCGCTCAAATTCATAGTGGTGAAACACTTCGTTTTAAGTTTTTGCTAGAAAACGAAATAGAGCCCGAGTATGATATTGTATCTCCCGATCTAGATTTAGAAAACAGATACCGTCTAGGTAATTTAAACGGCTCTTTCCGCTTTGATAATTTTGTTGTTGGTAAAAGTAACATGTTTGCATTTAGAATGGCGATGAAGGTTGCTGATCAACCGGGCGTTGTTGCAAATCCACTTTATGTATTTGGTGATGTGGGATTAGGAAAAACACATTTAACTCAAGCGATAGGAAATTATATTTTAGACAATGATCCGCTCGCAAAAGTTTTATATGTCAAGGCAGATAGTTTTATTGAAGATTTTGCAAACTTACTCAAACGACAAAAAATGGATGATTTCCATCTTAAATACCGTGATATCGATGTTCTACTTGTTGATGATATCCAAATTATGGGTGGTGCAACAAAAACTCAAATGGAGTTTTTTAAACTTTTTGATATTTTGTATCAACAAAATAAACAAATTGTCATTACAAGTGATAAGCCAGCTTCAGAATTAAAAAATATGATGTCCCGGCTAACATCGCGATTTGAAGTGGGTTTAAGTGTTGATATCCAAGTTCCAGATTTAGAACACAGAATTGAAATCTTAAAAAGAAAGTTATCTTCTGAAACATCTCAAGCAGAAGCGATGAACTATGATGTTTTGAACTTTATTGCGTCTTCTTTTGTAACAAACATAAGAGAACTTGAGGGTGCTTTAAAACGTGTCTTATTTTATGCACTTACAAATAATATTGATATTACTATCGAGCACGCTCAAGAAGCTTTAGAACCTCTATTAAAAACTAGACGGAAAAGTAATCAACTCAACGAAAACAACTACGATCGTATTCAAAGTGTTGTTAGTGATTTTTACGGGATTTCAATTGATGACCTTATTGGTAAAAAAAGACATTCTAAATATGTCATTCCAAGACACATCGCAATGTATTTAATCAAAACACAACACAATATTCCTTATAAGAGCATTGGTTCGTTGTTTGGAGATAGGGATCATTCAACGGTATTAACAGCGTGTGAGAAAATTGAAAATGAACTCAAACAAGATAAAACACTGAAGCTCGCGGTCGATACAATCATTAAAAAACTAAATCATGTTTAACCACATTTTAAAGTGGATTATTTGTGGGTTATTTGATATAATAATCTATAGATGAAGCCCATAAAAAAGTTATCCACAAACCCACATTTGTAATAATAATTATACTTATAAATATAATAAAAGGACGTGAACGTATGTTATTTTCAATTGAAAGAGATAGTTTACTAAATCATTTAAATACCATTCAAAAAGGATTGCCTTTAAAAACACCAATGCCTATTTTATATGCAATTAAATTTGAAGCACTTCAAGATCATATGATACTAACAACGTCTAATTCAGATGTGGCAATTCAAGTAGTTGTTGATGATCCATCATTAGAAATTAAAACACCAGGTAAAACTGCAATTCCAGGTCGTTATTTAATCGACATTGTTAGAAAAGTAGTATCTAAAAATATTGAGTTTGCATTGATAGAACAAAACATTATGGTGATCCGTGCAGATAAATCAGAATTTAAACTACGTCTTATGGATGTGGAAGACTATCCAGATATCGATTTCATGGATTTAAACGATCCACTGACATTTGATCCCAAAGCATTATCAAACGTCATTAAAGAAACAAATTTTGCAACCTCACAAAACGAAAAACGTCCTGTATTAACCGGTGTTGATTTTAAATTTTTAGAGAAAAAATTATTTTGTGTTGCAACAGATTCATACAGACTTGCTCAAAAAGAAATGGCTTTTGATTTAGAAAGAGATCCTTTTGATTTAGTCATTCCAAATAAAAGCTTAGATGAACTTCAAAAAATATTAGAAACCATCAACTCACCAGTAGAACTTTATATTAACCCTAATAAAGTACTATTTAAATTTGATAACATTTTATTTCAAACAAGACTTCTAGAAGGTTCTTATCCTGATACAATGAGGATTATTCCAAAATCTTTCGTTGTAGAAATCCCATTCCATAAGGAACAACTCCTCGCTGCCATCGATCGTGTTTCACTGCTTTCACCTAAAGAAAGAGAAACCAATGTTAATATCGTTAAGTTGGCACTTAAAGAAAACCAAGTGGTTGAAATTAGCTCAACAAATGCTGAAATTGGAGACGCTTCAGAAGAAATCATTCCATCTGGAGATGTAAAAGGTCCTCAAATAAAACTCGCATTTTCTTCAAAATACTTAAAAGAAGCACTTAAAACGTTTCACTCTGAAGAAGTTACAATTTCATTCTCAGGAGAAATCAAACCATTCATTATTACCGGTAAAGAAGATCCAACATTATTACATTTAATTTTACCAGTCCGATTAGACTAAAAAAACTTAAGATACAACAAAAAAGCCGAAATTTTATCAAATACGGCTTTTTTTATTATTTTGATGACAACCCCTACTTATACTTAAAAAACGAAAAATGAACCATTTTTAAAAGTTTTATGGTATAATTACACTATGAAACAATATGAAACCTTCATACTAAAAAAAGAATATATTACACTTGGTCAACTCGTGAAAGCGTGTGGTTTTATTGCTTCAGGTGGGGACGCAAAATCGTATTTGGTGGAGCACCCAGTAAAAGTAAATGACATCCTTAAATCAACGAGAAAAACCAAAGTAGTTGATGGTGATGTTGTTGAGATAGAAAATAGCATTTATAAAGTTATCCATGATTAAAACGTTAACCTTAACAAACACAAGGTGTTTCCACCAAAAAAAGCTTATTTTCGAACATCCTCAAACCTACATGTTTGGTGATAATGGTGTTGGAAAAACAGCCATTTTAGAAGCCATTCACATGATTGCAACAACGAAATCACACCGAACCAACCAAGATAAAGAAATCATCCAAGAAGGAAAACCGTTTTCTAAGATTACACTAGAAACAAACCAAAACACATTTGAGATGGTCATTACAGATAAAGGAAAAAGAGTTTGGTTCAATGGTGTTGAAAAAAGAAAACTATCGCAGTTTATTGGCCACTTAAACATCGTTTTGTTTGCTCCTGAAGACATTGAACTCATTAAGGGATCACCAACCTATCGTAGACAGTTTTTAGATATTGCAATGACTCAAATAGATCCAAGCTATTTAGATATCCTCACAAAATACAAAAAAATACTAAAACAAAGAAATGCGCTATTAAAAAAAATTGATGTCACGGGGGATTTCACATTTCTTGATATCTTATCAGAGCAACTTTTAATAGAAGCAAAGACGATGATTGAAAAAAGAACACAGCTCATAGATATTCTTAATGAGGTAATTCAACCAATTACAAAACAGTTTCAGCTTCCGCTTGTAAAAATAGAATATAACGATGATGTCAATTTAGACCAATTAAAACTACATTTATTAACAAAGCAAAAGATTGATATTATCCAACAAGCCACATCAAGGGGCCCACACAAAGACGATTTCACTGTTTACTATGAACAAAAAAACGCAAGTCAATATGCCTCTCAAGGACAACAAAGGTTACTGGCACTATCACTTAAGCTTGCACTCTTCCAACACTTAAAAAAAGAAAGCAATAAAGAATTAATCTTACTTTTAGACGATGTTTTAAGTGAATTAGACGAAACCCATCAACAACAACTTTTAACATACGAATTTCAAAACTACCCACTCATCATGAATAGCACCCACGATCACGTGAAACACAACATGCACAACATGCATCTTAAAAAGGAGTCATAAACCATGGCACAGAATAATTATAACGCTTCCAATATACAAATCTTAGAAGGTCTAGAGGCGGTTCGAAAAAGACCGGGGATGTATATTGGTTCTACCGGAATCAAAGGATTACATCATCTCGTTTGGGAAATCGTTGATAACTCAATTGACGAAGCACTTGCAGGATATGCAACTCACATCGAACTTACGATTTTAAAAGACAACTACATAAAAGTTGTTGATGATGGAAGAGGGATTCCTGTAGATACTCACCCTAAAACAGGAAGACCAGCTGTTGAAACCATTCTAACCACACTTCATGCGGGTGGTAAATTTGATGGCGCATCTTATAAAGTATCTGGTGGACTCCACGGCGTGGGTGCATCTGTAGTGAACGCTTTGTCGTCATTTTTTGATGTAGAAATTCATAGAGACGGTAAAAAATACCGCCAAACCTATGCGTATGGCGCACCAATTACAGAACTTACCGAAGAAGGAAACAGTGATTCACATGGATCAACGGTTACCTTTTTAGCAGACAAAGACGTTTTTACAGAATCCCAAGTTTATGATTTTGAAACACTTCGTGCACGTGTTCAACAGCTTGCTTTTCTTAACAAAGGCATTAAACTTACAATTACTGACGAAAGAGCAGCAACACCGGTCGAATTTGTATATCAATACGAAGGTGGACTTGTTGAATATGTAAACTTTTTAGTAGGAAATAGAACAAAGCTCACTAAAGAAGTGATGTATGTTGAAAAAGAAATGGATGGCATTACATATGAAATGGCACTTCAATACTTTGATTCCTATTCAACCAACTTATTTAGTTTTGCCAATAACATCCCAACACATGAAGGTGGAATGCACGAAGACGGATTTAAACTTGCATTAACACGTATTATTAACAGTTATGGAAAAACCAATAATATCTTTAAAAAAGATGACTCTCTGATCGGTGAAGATGTAAGAGAAGGGTTAACAGCAATCATCTCAATCAAACACCCAGACCCTCAATTTGAAGGTCAAACAAAAACAAAACTTGGAAATCCAGAAGTTCGCCAAATGACCTCACAACTTGCGGGAGAATTTTTAGAAAGATATTTTGCTGAAAACCCACAAGACGCAAAAGTAATTGTGGAAAAAAGCCTTAATGCGATGTATGCACGTATTGCAGCACGCAAAGCAAGAGACGCGACGAGAAGAAAATCACCACTTGACGCATTAGGATTTGCCTCTAAACTTGCCGATTGCCGTGCAAAAGATCCAGCCGTATCTGAACTATATATTGTAGAGGGTGACTCTGCGGGTGGTTCAGCGAAACAAGGTAGAGAATCAGAATATCAAGCGATTTTACCACTTAGAGGTAAAGTATTAAATGTTGAAAAAGCAAGACTTGATAAGATTTATGCAAACAAAGAAATATTGTCTTTAATTCAAGCGTTAGGAACTGGAATTGGAGAAGAATTTAATCCGGAAAGTATTCGTTATCATAAAGTTGTGATCATGACCGATGCGGATATTGACGGTGCACATATTCGCACCCTCTTGCTTACGTTCTTCTTTAGGTACATGAGACCACTCATTGAAAAAGGCTACATATACATGGCGCAACCCCCTCTATATAAGGTTCAACAAGGAAAAAATATTCAATATTTATATGATGATGAAGCACTTGAAAACACTCTTAAAGAAATGGGTGGAAGACCAAGTATCCAAAGGTATAAAGGTCTTGGAGAGATGAACCCAGATCAACTTTGGGAAACAACAATGGACCCGGACACAAGAACCTTACTGCAAATCACATTAAGTGATGCGATGGATGCAGATCAAGTCTTTAGCATGCTGATGGGTGAAGAAGTTGAACCACGCAAAGAATTCATACAACAAAACGCAATTTATGCAAGCAACATCGACGTATAGAAAGGACAACAATCATGGATGAATTAAATAAAGCAAGAGATCATGTTAAAGAAATAAACATCTCAAGTGAGATGAAAACGTCTTTTCTAAACTACGCAATGAGTGTCATTGTTTCCCGTGCGCTACCAGATGTTAGAGATGGTCTTAAGCCTGTTCAAAGACGTATATTATTCGCAATGAATGAACTTGGCATGACCGCCGATAAAGCACACAAAAAATCAGCACGTATCGTTGGTGAAGTTATTGGTAAATATCACCCACATGGTGAATCATCAGTCTATGAAGCAATGGTACGTATGGCACAACCTTTTAGTTACCGGATGCCACTTGTTGATGGTCATGGAAACTTTGGATCTGTTGATGGAGACGGAGCAGCAGCAATGCGCTATACCGAAGCAAGACTATCAAAACTCGCAGGACAACTAGTTAGAGATATCGAAAAAAAAACTGTTAATTATATAGATAACTATGACGGTAGTGAAAAAGAGCCAGCAGTTCTACCAGCAAGATATCCAAACATACTCGTAAACGGATCTACGGGGATTGCGGTTGGTATGGCAACCAATATTCCACCACACAACCTTACCGAAGTTATTGACGGACTCCTTGCATATATGGCAAATAAAGAGATTACAACGCAAGAACTTATGGAATACGTCAAAGGCCCGGATTTCCCTACAGGAGGAGAAATTCTAGGAATCAGTGGATTGATACAAGCATACGAAACAGGTCGCGGCTCGATTGTAAACCGTGCAAGAACCGAAATTGTTGAAAATAAAAACAAATCATCGATCGTCGTCACAGCAATACCTTATCAAGTCAATAAAACAACACTTATAGAACGTATTGCACAACTTGCAAAAGATAAAGTTGTTGACGGTATTACCGATTTGCGTGATGAATCTAACCGTAATGGTATGCGCGTTGTGATTGAATTAAGACGCGATGTAAATGCACACGTCATGCTAAATAATTTATACAAACACACACAACTTCAACAATCGTTTAACTTTAACATGATTGCTTTGGATAAAGGCCAACCTAAAATGTTTTCACTTAAAGATATGTATGAAAAATATCTTGAACATCAACTTGAAATCATTTTAAGAAGAACCGTATTCGAACTTGAAAAAGCAGAAGCAAGACAACATATTGTTGAAGGTTTAATTAAAGCACTCAATGACATTGATCGTGCAATACAAATCATCAAACAATCTAAAACCGCCGAAGACGCAAGAGAAGCTTTAATGTCTGAATATGATATTGATGATGTTCAAGCGCGCGCAATTCTAGATACGAGACTTCAACGATTAACGGGACTTGAAATTGAAAAACTGCAACAAGAACACGAAGAACTAAAAAATAAAATCGTTGATTATAAAGACATTATTGCTAAAGATGAAAGAAAAATAGAAATCATTGAAGAAGAACTTCAACAAATTAAAACGCAATTTCATGAACCGCGTTTAAGTGAAATCAACTTAAGTGACGATTTAACCATTGAAAATGAAGATTTAATTCCAGTTGAAGATGTCATGATTACAATTACCAACAATGGCTATATTAAACGTATGAGTTTAGATCAATATAAAGCTCAAAACCGCGGTGGTGTTGGTATGGCCGGTATTAAAGTTCACGAAGACGATTATGTTGAACACATTGATTTAACGTCAACTCACGATTTCCACTTATTTTTTACAAACACAGGACGTGTTTATAAAATAAAAGGATATCAAATTCCACAAGGTTCGAGACAATCAAAAGGGTTGCCGTTAGTGAATTTGCTTGCGCTTAATCCAGATGAAAGACTTGCGTCAATGACGTGTGTAAAAAACTTTGATGACGAACAAGCAGCATTAACATTCGTGACCAAAAAAGGTATTGTAAAACGTACCCAAGTGTCTGAATTTAAAAACATACGTCAAAATGGGATCATTGCGGTGAATCTAAGAGAAGACGACGAACTTCTTAATGTTTCATTGACTGATGGAGCTAAAGATATTATATTAGGTGCATCAAACGGTAAAGCGATCCGTTTTAACGAAGTGGACGTATCATCTGTTGGACGTACAGCAATTGGTGTAAAAGGGATGAGTTTAAATAGCGGAGACCATATTGTTGGTGTCGCAATTGTAGATCCAAACAATGAGGAAGAAGACATTTTAGTTATTACTGAGAATGGTTTTGGTAAGCGTACAAAAGTTGACCAATATCGTGTTCAAAACCGTGGTGGTAAAGGTGTAAAAACCCTTAACGTGACTGAAAAAAATGGACCGTTAAAAACCCTTACTGTGGTTAAAAATGATCAAGACATTATTGTCGTTTCTGACCGTGGTGTTGTGATGAGAACAGAAGCATCTCAAATATCTACAACTCAACGCGCCACACAAGGTGTAAGAATTATTAAACTTAAAAATGATCAAAAAGTCTCTACGGTTGCAATTGTCCCACATCAAGAAATTGAAGAAGAAACACTTCAAATGCAAGAAGGTTTTGTTCAAGAGTCGCTTGATGTTGAAATAACACAAGTGTTACCAAACGTACAAGAATTAGATGCTGATATCGAAGAAGACATCGAAGATGAAACAAGCGATCAATTATTTGAAGACTAAGGAGTTCTTATGAAAGTACTAGTTGTAGGCGGCGCGGGTTATATTGGTAGTCATGCAGTTTTAGAACTTATAAAAAAACAGCACGAAGTGATTGTTTTTGATAATTTAACTTCTGGATTTGAAGATATGGTCTCAGAACAGGCAACTTTGATTATTGGAGATATTCGCGATAAAAGTGCTCTAGATGCTGTCTTTAAAGAACACAATGATATCGATGTTGTGATGCATTTTGCAGCTAAGATCGTCGTTCCAGAAAGTGTAGAAAAACCCTTAGAATATTACTCAAATAATGTAGAGGGTGTTCGTGTGTTACTTGAATCTATGCAAGAACACAACATCAAAAATATTGTTTTTTCTTCAACTGCAGCAGTTTACGGAGAAGCTTCTGGTGTGTGTTTTGAAGATGATCCAACACAACCAATTAACCCATATGGTGAAACAAAACTGGCAACAGAACGCATGATCAAGTGGGTAACACAAGCGTACGGAATGAAATATTTAATTTTTAGATATTTTAATGTTGCTGGTGCAGATCAATCACTAAAAGTTGGTTTAAAAAAAGATCAACTTACCCATTTAATTCCAGTAGCGATACAAGCACTTATTGGTTTAAGAGAAAAACTTCTTATTTATGGTGATGATTATGATACCGAAGATGGTACATGTGTTCGTGACTACATTCATGTTTCAGACTTAGCTTACGCACATGTTTTAGGTGCAACATACCTTAAAGATGGTGGTCAATCTACAACCATCAACTTAGGTTCTAATCAAGGATACTCAGTATTAGATGTTGCTAAAACCGTTCAAAAAATAGGTGACATGACTTATGAAATTACAGAGAGAAGACCCGGTGATCCAGCAAAACTCATCGCATCTAATGAAAAAGCAAAAAAACTGCTTCATTGGGAGCCGAAATATGGACTCGAAGATATCGTGAACTCAGATTTTGAATTTAGAAAAACATTAAAAAAATAAGAAGCGCGAAAGCGCCTCTTTTTTTATAAACATTTACATGCAAACGAATTAAATAAAATAAATAAATAATGAAATCAAGCCTACAATAAAACAATAAATTGAAAAATAAATTAAATTTTTTACTTTTACATAGTGATAAAACCAACGTACAGCATAATAACTAAAAACAAAACTTAAGACAAAGGATATTCCATAACCCAATAAATTAATAGACTCATTGGCCTCTGACAAACGAATAAAACCTAAGATAGAAACAGGGACAGAAATCATAATGTAACTTAAGAAAGAAAACTTCATCGCATCCTTAAGGGGTAATTTTTGACTTAATCCACCAACTAAGGTAATTCCACTTCTAGAAATTCCCGGAACCACGGCAAACATCTGAAACAAACCGATGGCAATCGCATTTTGAAATCCAACATTTTTATTATATTCAAAATGACGACCCAAATAGATAATCAATAAAAGCGTACCAGTGATTAATAAAGCAATAGAGGTTGTAAATAAATCATTAGGTAATGCATTTTCAAAAAGTAAACCAGCAATTCCAACGGGAATAACCGCAATCCCAACTTTTACCACATATAAAAAATCATCTTTAAAGTTATGGTCATTCTTAATCACAAATCGATACGTTGAGTTTACTAAACCAGTGACATCTTTTCTAAAGAAAAACAAGATTGCTAAAAACGACCCTGTATTGGTTAGCATTAAAAAAACAGTAAGATTATCTAAGTTCATTCCTAAAAAATGGCTAAATAAAGTCAAATGACCACTGCTGGATACAGGAAGAATTTCAGTTATTCCTTGGATGATTCCCAGTATCACATATTTTAACAATTCCCACATAAAATCCTCTTCTCGATACGATTATAACATATTAAAATCACATAATTGTGCTAAAATAGAGTTAATCATGACATTCCAATAAGAAAGGACTTTTTATGATAAAAAAAGCGGTCATCCCGGCAGCAGGTTATGGAACAAGATTTTTACCAATCACAAAAGCGATTCCAAAAGAAATGTTGCCGATTATTGATAGACCAACAATAGAATTTATTGTTAACGAAGCAAAAGAAAGCGGCATTGAAGATATTTTAATCATTGTAAGTAGCAATAAAAACGCAATCGTTGATTATTTTGACTATAATATTGAACTTGAAACCATACTTAAATCAAAAGGAAAAGAAGAACTTTATCAAAAAGTTCACAAAATTGCTGAAGGTGTCAACATCTTTTTTGTGAGACAAAAAGAACAACTAGGTCTTGGACACGCCGTTTTACAAGCAGAAGCGTTTGTTGGAAACGAACCTTTTGCGGTCCTTCTGGGAGATGATTTATATGTGGGAAAAGAAAAACCAGCACTAAGAGAACTCATGGATGTTTACGAAGATAAAAAACGTTCTGTGTTAGGAACCATGGAAGTTACATTAGAAAACACGTCTAAATACGGAATATGTGATCCGATCAATACAGAAGGAAACGTGATGCTCTTAAAAGGTGTTGTTGAAAAGCCAAACCCAAAAGACGCACCTTCAAGACATGCCATTGGTGGAAGGTACATTCTTTCTCCGGCTATTTTTAACAGCTTAAAGACTCAAGAGAAAGGTGTTGGAGGAGAAATTCAGCTTACAGATGCCATTTTAAATCTTATGAAAAAAGAAGATGTATACGCAGCATCATTACAAGCAAAAAGATATGATGTTGGATCAAAAATAGACTACATTGAAGCAATCATTGACTTTGCATTAAAAGACGAGACACTAAGACCTGATATAATCAAACTCTTAAAACAAAAAGGATAACTCTATGTTAGATTTAAAATACATCGTTGAAAACATCGATACCGTCATCAAAAAACTAAATACACGGGGTCAAGACTTTTCGTATTTGAAAGAACTTGTTTCGCTTTCTGAAACACGAAAAAATATTATTTTAGACGTAGAAGCAAAAAAAGCATTTCGTAACGAGACGTCTAAAAAAATTGGTGAACTTAAACGTTTAAATCAAGATGCCACAGAAATACTAAAACACGTAGAATCTATTGGTGATGACATTAAACAGTTAGACCAACAACTACTAGAAGTGGATGACACAATCAAAGAAATACTACTCAATACACCCAATCTCCCAAGCGACTCAACGCCAGTTGGTAAGGATGAACATGATAATGTTGAAGTTAAAACCTATCTAGAACCAACGACATTTTCTTTTGAACCCAAAGATCATGTTGAGTTAGGAACAAAACTTGGTATTTTAGATTTTGATCGTGCCGCTAAAATTACAGGTAGTCGGTTTGTTGTTGATAAAGGACTAGGTGCAAGATTAGAACGCGCACTCCTTCAATTTATGATGGACACACATACCCTTGAACACGGATATACTGAAATGATCCTTCCTTATATCGTGAATGAAGCATCGATGATTGCAACAGGACAATTCCCTAAATTTAAAGACGAAGCTTTTAAAATAGAGTTAGAAGACAGAAATTGGTATTTAAATCCAACCGCAGAAGTTCCCTCAATCAATTATTACCGCGATGAAATCATCAACGAGCCCCTACCTATTAAATTTGTATCATATACAACAGCATTTAGATCTGAAGCTGGATCTGCTGGAAAAGATACAAAAGGTATTTTAAGACAACACCAGTTTCATAAAGTAGAACTCATTCAATTTACCAAACCAGAAGATTCTTATGAAGCGTTAGAAACCATGTTATTACATTCTGAAAAAATTCTTCAAAAACTACAACTTCCCTATCGTGTAGTTGCACTATGTACCGGTGACATGGGTTTTGGAATGGCGAAGACATACGATATAGAAGTGTATTTACCAGGTCAACAACGTTATCGTGAAATAGGTTCAATTTCAAACGCTGAAGACTATCAATCAAGAAGAGGAAGCATTCGTTTTAAAAGAACCCCCGACTCTAAAGCAGAATATGTTCATACCTTAAATGGATCAGGACTTGCGATAGGACGCACCATGATTGCAATTATTGAAAATTATCAAAATGAAGACGGAACCATTACCGTACCAGAAGTGCTCATACCATATATGCACACCAAAGTCATTTCCTAAAAAAAGGAGGAAAATATGACCATAGTTTATGTAGAAGATGCATACGAATTATCAGAAATTATAAGAAAATACCTACAAAGAGAAGGCTATTTAGTTAACGTTTATGATAATGGCGAAGACGCGTTAGAAATGCTAGATGAGACTGTAGATTTGTGGATTTTAGACATCATGCTTAAAGGCGAGATCACAGGATATGATCTTATTAAAAAAATTAAAGAGAAAAATCCAAAACAAGCCATTATGTTTACTTCAGCAAGAGACCAAGACATTGATAAAATTGTCGGACTCGAACTTGGAAGTGATGATTACTTAGCAAAACCATTTTCACCGAAAGAACTCATGTTACGTGTTCAAGCAATTTTAAGAAGAACTCACCCTAATGCTGAGGGTGTGATTGAATATGCACCGTACATCATTGATACCAATAAAAGACAAATTCACGAGGGTGAAGTTCTTATTGACCTCACAAATAAAGAATTTGAAATGCTCGCATATTTTTTAAATCACCCAAATACACCACTTGAAAGAAATGCGATATTAAAACACGTTTGGGGAGATAATTACTACGGTAGTGACCGTGTTGTAGACGATTTATTAAGACGTTTAAGACAAAAAATGCCAGATTTAAAAATTGAAACCATTTATGGTTTCGGTTATCGGATGTTATGAAAAGATTAAGACTTTCAACCCAGTTTTATATTATTTTTACGGTTGTTATTTTACTTACAAGTTTGTTTTTCACGCTTGGCATGAATTATGTCTTTGAAGATTTTAGATCAGAACAAAACCGTAATCAATTAGCGACCTATGCAAACAATGTATTTGATGCCTATTTAAATAAAGGACTTGACAGTCCTTTTTTAAGAAGCGATCATAACGGGTACATCATTTATGAAGACGGCATAAAAATTTATGATTCTCAATTTCAAATCATTGATAGTGTCTATACGAATAGACAACTTTATTTAAGAATGAATACATGGTTAAGTAATGAGAAAACAGAGACATTTGGAGAAGATACGTATTATTTTCATCTAACTAGATTTCAAAACGATGTCCTCATCGTTACCTTTACAGATAGTTCATACTTGGAAAACCTTGGAACATCCTTTAACGTGATCTTAAGAATTAGTTTTATTTCACTTGTTTTGCTTGGAAATACAACGATACTAGTTTGGTCTAGAATCATATTAGATCGTATTAGAAAACTTCAAGGAGAAGTGACAAAATTATCAGCAAATAATTACCATGTCCCAATTGAAGTCGTTGGTGAAGATGAGATCTCTGAACTTGCCAATCGTATTGAAACCATGAGAAAAGAAATTGAATCAAATGAAAAAACAAAACAAGAAATGATTCAAAATATTTCACACGACTTTAAAACCCCAATTGCTGTTATCCAATCTTATGCAGAAGCGATACGTGATGGCATTGCTGATATTGAGGACACTAACATTATTACAAAACAAGCAGACATTTTAAATCATAAAGTCAAACAACTCATTGAACTTACGAAACTTGAACACGCTTTGACAGAACAAGACCGGTCACACATTCGAGTTAGCGAAGTCATCGAGCATATTTATGACCAACAAAAATTTAGAAGAGATGACATTCAATTTGTGTTAGATTTAGATGATTCAACTTACTACGGCGTCTATGATTATTTCTTTTCAGCGTTTTCAAATATTGTTGATAACATGTTAAGATACGCGAAAACAACCATTCAAATCACACTCAAAAACAATATTCTCACATTTGAAAATGATGGTGATCACATTGAAGAGAAACTTATTCACACATTGTTTAAACCTTATGAAAAAGGCCCAAAAGGGCAATTTGGTCTTGGATTATCTATTGTAAAAAGAACAATGGATTTATTTCATTTTTCAATTGAAGTCTATAACACAAAAGATGGTGTTGGGTTTAAAATAATACCGCTTGAATCCTTGTAAGTAAGGATTCAAAATTTTTATCTTGAGTGTTAGGCAAAAACGCAAGTGTCACATCATTAGAATCGTATCTTGGAAGCACATGTAAATGAACGTGAAATACTGTTTGACCCGAAACCTCACCAACATTACTTAAGAAATTAAATCCCTTTGGACTTAAGCTTTGTTTTAATGCCTTCGCAATTTTCTTCGCAACAACAAACATATGAGATAAAACTTCATCTGGTGTTTCTAAGACATCAGCAAAAGCTTCTTTAGAAACAACAAGCGTATGTCCTTTTGTTGCTTGTGAAATGTCTAAAAACGCCATGACAAGTTCATCTTCATACACCATATATGATGGGATTTCTTTGTCTCGTATTTTTTCAAAAATTGTTTTCATAATTACCTCTTATGGCTTTATTGTAGCATAGTTTTTGTTTTGAAAATACACTTTATTATGTTAATATATTTAAGAAAGGTGAACACATGAAAAAAATACCACTAGGCATATCAGGACGTCATGTCCACGTTACACAAGCTCATTTAGAGACGTTATTTGGTAAAGGTTACGAACTTACAGAATTTAAACCTTTGTCTCAACCTGGACAATATGCAGCTAACGAAAAAGTTGATGTTGTTTCACCAAAAGGAAATGTGATTAAAGGCGTTCGTATATTAGGACCCGTTCGACCTGCTTCACAAGTTGAAATTTCAAGAAGCGATGCACTTCGAGGAGGATTTATTGCTCCAGTTCGATCTTCAGGCGATGTTAAAGGAAGCGGACCTTGTACACTTGTTGGACCCGA
This sequence comes from Bacillota bacterium, assembly GCA_030830185.1. Classification (GTDB taxonomy): domain Bacteria; phylum Bacillota_I; class Bacilli_A; order Acholeplasmatales; family Acholeplasmataceae; genus UBA8290. Next base: position 34,179 of record JAURNN010000025.1, read on the forward strand.
AGGAAGTGTTGAATTAGAAGAAGGTGTGATCATTGCTGATAGACACATCCACTTTTCACTAGAAGATGCAGAAGCATTTGGAGTCTCAAATGGAGATATCGTCTCTATTTTAGTAGAAGGTGAAAAACCGGGACTTTTAGGAAACGTGTTATGCCGTGTTTCTAAAAGCTATGCACTTGATTGTCATTTAGATACAGATGATGGTAGCGCGTTTATGCTCAATACTGGTGATCAAGCAACACTTGTAAAAACATACGAGATTAAATCATAGTGCCTAAAGCGGCACTTTTTTGTATATGAAAAAAACATTATTTGTTGTTGAAGGTATACACGACGAACATCACTTAAAGGCGTTATATCCAAACATTGAAACCATTTCGGTTGGCGGAAGTGCCATGATAAAAGAAAGTCTTGATTTTTTAATCAAATATCAAGATGATTTTGAAATTGTTTTACTTTTTGATCCAGATTATCCTGGAGAAAAAATAAGAAAACAAGTTTCAGATAAACTCAAAGAACCAAGACATATCTATATCGATCAAAGCATTGCGAAATATAAAAGAAAAATTGGAATTGAACACGTTTCTAAAGCGCATTTAGATGAAGCACTTCAACATATTATGATCCAAAGTTATGAAACTACACTATCAAAAGAAGCGTATATTGATCTTGGTTTAGAGGGTCATAAAGAAGCAAAACAAAGAAGACTAAAAGTTACTAAAGAACTTCATCTTGGTTATGCAAATGCAAAAACACTGTACAAAAGACTTAATTTAATAGGAAAGACAAAAGAAGATATCCAAAGGATTATATATGGCGCATCAATTTAAAAAGAGGTTCGGCCAAAATTTTTTAAGAGATGAAAATCTTTTAAAAAAAATTGTTTCAACGGCACAAATAAAAAACCAACATGTCATCGAAATCGGACCTGGTGAAGGTGGTTTAACAAAATATCTTGTAAAAGAAGCAGCCACGATTAAAGCCTATGAAATCGATGAGTCATTAAAACACACATTAGAAGAATTAGAATCAACCAACCCAAATCTAGAAGTTATCTTCAAAGACTTTTTGTCTGTTGAGAACTTCGATAGCAAAGATACCAACATCATAGGCAATATTCCATACAACATCACTTCACCAATATTATTTAAAGTTTTAGATATTGAACACATCACATCAGCCACATTCATGGTTCAAAAGGAATTTGCAGAAAGACTATCAGCGCAACCAAATTCGAAAGCTTATAATGCTTTATCAGTGATGATACAACTTTCATTTGATGTAACCTATGCTTTCACTGTTACAAAAAAAGTGTTTTATCCAATTCCTAAAGTAGATAGTGCAGTCATTACCCTAAAAAGAACGGGTTCTCAAAATAAAGACCTTCACGCATTTATTAAAGATTGTTTTCAACAAAAACGAAAGACACTATTAAACAATTTATTTGAGACACGGGCAATCAATAAATCACAAACAGCATCATTTTTAGAAGAATTAGGGTATTCCTCTCAAGTGCGCGCAGAACAAATCATACAAAAAGATTTTATTAAATTATATAGTAAAACGCTTACATAAAGCCGTAAAACCTTGGTTTTAAATCGCTATATATCGTAAAAACGCTTTAATTAAGCCGTTAAGAAAAATGCAAAAGTTGAAATAAAACTTTTTTATGATATAATCTTAATAACGATGAATCGTGGAGGAATAGGATGAAAATTACCGATGTTCGAGTGAAACTTGTTGAAAGTGATAGTCGTTTAAGAGGCGTTGCTACCATTACGTTTGATGATGCATTTGTTGTTCATGATATTCGCATCATTGAAGGAGAAAATGGAATTTTTGTTGCAATGCCATCTAAAAAAACACCAAACGGCACTTTTAGAGACATAGCTCATCCAATACATGGCGATATGCGTAAGTTGATCGAAGAAGCCATCGTAAAAGCATTTGAAGAAGTAAAAAATAACCCACCACAAGAATAAACATAATGATAATAAACACGTCAAATGACGTGTTTTTTTACGAAAAAATATTGTAAATTCATGTATAATAGAAAGTGGAAAAGAGGTCTATATGTCAGTCATTCATGATAAAAAAGTAAAATTATTTGCATTAAGTTCAAATTTACCGCTTGCAGAAAAAATAGCTGAATCAGCACAAATTCCACTATCCAAAGCAGAAGTTTTTAAATTTGCAGACGGAGAAATCACAGTCAATATCGAAGAAAGTGTAAGAGGTCATGACGTTTTTATCATCCAATCAACTTCTGCACCAGCAAACGAACATATCATGGAACTACTCATTATGGCAGATGCAATCAAAAGAGCTTCAGCAAAGTCGCTTACAGTAATCATGCCTTATTATGGATACTCAAGACAAGACCGAAAATCAAAATCAAGACAACCAATTACTGCAAAATTAATCGCTGATCTTATTGAAGTTTCAGGCATTGATCGTGTGATTTCTATTGACTTACATGCCGCTCAAATTCAAGGTTTTTTTAATATTCCAATTGATAATTTCCCAGCAAGCTCACTTCTTGCAGAAACATTTATCAATACTTATGACACAAGTAATGTTGTTGTTGTTTCACCAGATCACGGTGGTGTGACACGTGCACGTATGGTTGCAAATGTCCTCGGTGCACCGCTTGCGATCATTGATAAGAGAAGACCAAAACCAAATGTCGCCGAAATTCAAAACATCATTGGTGATGTCAAAGGAATGAAAGCAATTATGATTGATGATATGATTGATACTGCAAGAACATTATGTGCTGGTGCTCAAGCGCTCATCGATGCTGGTGCAACTGAAGTTTATGCGATGGCAACCCACCCTGTGTTTTCAGGCAATTCAATTGAATTAATTGAAAAATCAGTATTAAAAGAAGTGTTAGTAACAGACACCATTCAAGTCGATCTTTCCAAATCAACTAAAATTAAACAAATTTCGATTGGAAAACTATTAGGTCGTTCCATTGTTCATATAGCTGGAGACCTCCCAATTAGTCAACTGTTTGATAGACTTGCACACAGAGTAAGATCAGAAAATGATTAAACTGATTGTTGGTTTGGGTAATCCGGGTAAACAATACGAAAAAACCAGACATAACGCTGGTTTTATTGTTTTAGATAGATATATTGAATTAAAAAAAATAAAAATACAAAGCAAAGATAAGTTTCTAGGTGATATCGCTATATATGGTTCTGGAGAAGATAAAACAGTCTTTTTAAAACCAAACACATATATGAATTTATCAGGTCAATCTATTTCAAAAGTTATACAATTTTATGATATTGCCTTGGAAAACATACTTATTTTTGTCGATGATATCTATTTAGATGTTGGCACCTTACGACTCAGAGAAAAAGGCGGACATGGAGGTCAAAACGGATTAAAAAATATCATTGCACACCTCCATTCTCAAGAATTTAAACGTGTTAGATTTGGTATTGGAGAAAACAAAAACATCCCACTCGATCAATATGTGCTCTCTAATTTCAGTAAATCAGAAGAAAAAATTGTTGAAGAAGTGACGATTGCATGTCTTGAAATTATAGAGGCATTTATTCAAAATGTTCCATTTGTTGATATTATGACAAAACACAATACAAAAAAATAATGACCTATCAAGATATTATCATTCCAAAAAAACATATCGATCTATTAAAAGCCCAGCGTAATGAAACGCTGGTTTTTAAACATTCTACACACCCGTATAATATGTATCTTTTGTCTCAACTTTATGAGGAGACACATAAAAACATTTTTATTGTATTGCCTAATTTATATGAAGCTCAGCAGTACTATGACCATCTTCAAAAAGTAATGGATACAAACAACATTCTTTTTTATCCAGTAGATCAAACCCTCACCTATTTGATGGCACTTGGAAGTCCAGAATTTAAGACAGAAAGGCTATTTACCATTTATCAACTTCTTACTGGGAAGCCGTTTGTAATTATTACTACACACCAAGGACTTTCAAGATCAACGTTATCAGTTAATGACTATGAACAAGCGAAAACAACACTTCTAATAAACAATAACTACACTAAAGAAGATCTTTTAAAATATTTAGTCTATAACGGGTATCAAAATGTTCATACCGTTGAAAAACCAGGTGATTTTTCTACAAGAGGAAACATCATTGACTTTTACTCGCTTCAATACGAGCATCCAGTAAGACTTGATTTTTTTGGTAAGACACTAGAAACAATTAAGTTTTTTGAACTAGATACACAACGGTCTATTGCTAAATTAGATCAAATTGATATTGTTCCTGTCAACGAGCTTTTTTATACAGACACAATGAAAGAAAAACTTATTGAAAAACTCGAAAAAGACTTAAACAACGACAAGTTATCTGAAAAAGAACATAAAAAACTTAACCTTGATATTGAGTTCATAAAAGAGCGTAAACATCTAGAAAGATTAGATATTTATATACATGCAATGAATCAATTGACATCAACCATCACAGCATTTAGTGAAGATCATTATATCGTGATGATTGATGTACATAAAATGACATTCAATGAACAACAAAAAGAAAATGAATTTCATACGTATGAACATGCAATGGGTGGTCAATATTTTTTAAACCTTGTCAAAGAAAAACAACTTGCTGAATTATTGAAAATCCACCACATCAAACTTTACACTCAACACACAGAAGACGAAGGCATCTCTCTACATATAGAAGAAGTCCCCCTTTACCAACAA
>JAURNN010000026.1 GCA_030830185.1 Bacillota bacterium
CGTGACTATTATTTAAAAGTTCAACAATTTTCACTTACTGAAGTGGATGATTTTTCAATTGCTTCACTCATTACACGTTCAACCAATGATATTAGACAACTTCAAATGAATGTCAATACGATGCTTCGACTCATCATCTTACAACCTGTGTTCGCAGCCGGTGCAATTATCTTTTCAATTGTTCAGCAACCGACTTTATCCATGGTACTCATCGCTTCAATTTCAGCGCTTATTTTTATGATTGCGCTTGTTTTTAGTATCGTCTTACCTCGGTTTGAAAAAGTACAATTACTTGTTGATAAACTCAATCAAGTAATTCGTGAAAACTTATCCGGACTTCGCGTTGTAAGAGCGTTTAATACTCAAAAAGTTCAAGAAAATAAAATAAAAAAAGCAGCGAAAGACTCTATGGATTTAAATATTTTTGTTAACCGTGTCTTAACTGTAATGTTTCCTGTGATGTCAATTATTATGGGTGTCACATCAGTTGTCATTATTTATTTAGGAAATGAATATTTCTTAGGGGTTGTTGATGGATTTGATCCAGGTGGACTTATTGCACTTCAACAATATTCGATGCAAGCCATTTTAGCATTTATGTTTTTATCATTTACATTCATTATGATTCCAAGAGCACTCATTTCAGCAAGACGTGTTGCTGAAGTCTTGAATCGAAATATTGAAATTAAAGATTCAGAAACTGTTCTTGAACTGCCTGAAACATTTAAAGGTGAAATCACGTTTCATGATGTCAGTTTCCAATATCAAGATGCACCACAACCGATCTTAAAAAACATATCATTTACTGCAAAAGCCAATCAAACAACAGCCTTTATTGGTTCTACAGGATCAGGAAAATCGACATTAATTCATTTAATCCCAAGATTTTATGACGTTTCTGCAGGATCAATTACCATAGATGGCATCGATATTAGAGAAATGAAACAACACGATCTGCATCAACTCATTGGGTATGTGCCACAACAAGGAATTTTATTTTCAGGATCAATTAAGAAAAACATCTTATTTGGTCAAGATATTACAGATGAGAAAGGTATGGAACAAGCAGCAACCATTGCACAAGCTAAACCTTTTATTGAGAGTTTTGAAGGCCAATATGACTACATGATTGCCCAAGGTGGTAAAAACGTCTCAGGTGGACAAAGACAGCGTTTAAGTATTGCAAGAGCCATCGCAAAAAAACCGCGTATTTATATTTTTGATGATTCGTTTTCAGCACTCGATTACCAAACCGATCAAGCATTAAGACAAGCATTGAGTCAAGAAATTAAATCAACGAAATTAATTGTTGCTCAGCGCATCAATTCGATTAAAGATGCCGATCAAATTGTTGTCTTAGAACAAGGCATCATCGTTGGTATTGGTACCCATGAAAGTTTATTAAAAGACAATCAAGTGTATCAAGAAATTGCTTCTTCACAATTATCTAAGGAGGAGTTAAGTCGATGAGTCAACCACAACAAAGATCAAAAGATAAACCGACTCGTCCAATGCGTGGCGGCTTTCAAGGTATGGGATATTTTGAAAAAGCCCAAGATTTTAAAGGCACCATGAAAAAACTGTATCAGTATGTCAAACCATACATGGGGAAAGTTCTATTTTCAGGATTGATGTCGGTTTTAGCCTCATTATTAACAGTGCTTGCACCTTGGTTACTAGGATTAATGATCTCTGAAGTTGCTTTAGCATTTCAAGAGAGCCGTGAACTTTTACCGATTGATATTATATTTGGTTTTCAACTAGAATTATTAAATATGTCCGTTTTAGTTATATTACTCTATTCTCTCGCTGGTTTTCTAAGTTACTATCAAGCGTATTTACTCATTGGGATGACACAAGATGTGACCTATCAAATGAGACAACAAATCGCCATTAAATTAAATAGATTACCACTTTCTTATTTTGATTCTCAATCCTTTGGAGATGTGTTAGGTCGATCCACCAATGATGTTGAAACCATCTCTCAAACACTCAACCAATCTTTATCTGAAGTTTTTAGAGCTATCACCTTACTTTTAGGTGTCATGATCATTATGTTTATCTTAAATTGGATACTTGCACTTGTTGTTTTATCTACAACAATACTTAGTTTCTATGTTGCAAGAATATTTGTGAAACTTTCACAAAAATTCTTTAGAAAACAAGCAAAAGCAACGGGTGACATGAGTGGACACGTTGAAGAAATGTTTAATGGCCACCGTATTGTTAAAGTCTTTAATTATCAAGAACAAGCATTAAAAGAATTCGATAGCATTAATGAAGATATTTATACCACCACGTTTTATTCACAGTTCATCTCAGGAATTATGTTTCCGATGCAGTTTTTTATTGGGAACTTAGGATTTATTCTAATTGCTGGAGTTGGTGCGTTACTTGTTGTGAACGGGTCCATTCAAGTTGGATTAATTCAAACCTTTTTAACATATACAAGACAAATCAACCAACCCATTCAGTCATTAGGTAGTATTGCAAGTGTGCTTCAATCAACAGCTGCTGCTGCAGAACGTATCTTTGACTTATTAGACGCTGAAAATGAACCTGAAGATGATGTTGAAGTCAATCATATCCGTGATTTTAAAGGTCATGTTGTTTTTGATAATGTTCATTTCAGTTATGTAGAAGGTACTGAGGTTATTAAAGGATTTAGTGCCGATATTAAACCAGGACAAATGGTTGCAATTGTGGGTCCAACAGGGGCTGGTAAAACGACGATGGTTAATTTACTGATGCGTTTTTATGACATTCAACAAGGTAAGATTAGTATTGATGGTGTTGATATTAAAACGATGTCAAGAAAAGAATTACGTTCACTCTTTGGTATGGTTTTACAAGATACGTGGTTATTTGAAGGGACCATTTATGAAAATCTTCTTTATGGTAGTGAATCATCAAGTGAAGAAGAAGTCATTCATGCTTCAAAACTTGCACAGTCTCATCATTTTATTGAGTCGCATCCTGGAGGGTATCAATTTGAACTTTCAGAAGCAGGAAGTAATATTTCTTTAGGTCAGCAACAACTTCTAACCATTAGCCGCGCGATGCTTGCCAATCGTCCAATGTTAATATTAGATGAAGCAACGTCATCTGTAGATACAAGAACAGAAGTGTTAATTCAAGCTGCGATGGATAAACTGATGAATAATAGAACTAGTTTTGTCATTGCACACCGCTTATCAACAATTAAAGATGCAGATGTCATTTTAGTCATGAAAGATGGAAATATCGTTGAACAAGGAAATCATCAAGCACTCCTTGATCAAAAAGGTTTCTATTATGATCTTTATCAATCACAGTTTGAACATCAACAACCCTCAAATTAACGCATATTTGTCTTTACAATGAGATAAAAATACGCTATAATGTTATAGCGTATTGGTTTCAGTAGCTCAGCTGGATAGAGCAACAGCCTTCTAAGCTGTCGGTCGGGGGTTCGAATCCCTCCTGAAACGCCACTAACATAAATCTAAAGCCATTATTTTGATGGCTTTTTTTTGAAATAATATGTTAATATTGGTCTGTGAGAAATTCATGAAAGAGGAATTTATGAAAAAAAATCAATTTATAGAAAACATATTACTAGTTTCTTCTATATTAATGTTTATATATTCTTTTGTAGGATATGTATTCTTGCCACCTGGAACATTAGCTCCCCCTTTGAAACCATCTTTTGATTCTAATACTTTAGCAATTATCTCGCATGCTGTATTTTCATCGATTGCTATTGTTTCAGGTGTCATTCAACTAAGAAAATCATTTAGAGATAAACACCCAGTGTTAAACATTCATCTTAGAAAAATATATTTTGTTTCAGTATTATTTGGAGGAGTTACAGGTTTATATCTAGCCTTTTTTGCTTATGCTGGATTTGCAAATGTTGTAGGATTTTCTTTACTAGCAGTCTTGTGGTTATTGACTACCTTTAATGCATACATTGCTCAAAAAAATGATGACATAGAAACATATAAAGTTTGGATAATAAGAAGTTTTGCTTTAACTTTTGCTGCAGTAACACTAAGAATTTATATGGGAATATTTTTTATTATTTTTGGCTATAGACAATTTGATTATTTTTATGCTACATTAGGATTTTTATGTTGGATACCAAATATTGTAATTATTGAATGGATGTACTTACTACCAAAATTCAAAAAAAGATCTATTAATAATTAATAAAATACCTTTTAAGCTATCTTTCAAGGGTTCGAATCTCTCCTGAAAAACACTTGAAAATAATAAAACTCCCTTTCGGGAGTTTTTTAATTGTAATTGACAAAATCTACATCGTCATTGAATGTCCAAGTTAAATTTTCATTTTCATTTTTCAAATGTTCATTAAAAAATGATTCATGGGATGTAAACATAATTTCAATCATCGTTTGTGTTGGAATAGAACCAGAAAATCCTAAAGTCTTAGCAAGTGAGGTATACATATAGACCATAGCAAAATCATAATGCGTTGTTCCGTTAATTCTGTATAATTGCGTTTCTGCAGTTGCATTCTGTAACATCGGAATTAAAATATCATTATTAGGACGTTCTTCCCAAGCTTCACTTCTTAAAAATAATGAAGGAATTGAAAGTGTTTTTTCATTTAACACATCTTGAATAGGTTCTACCCAAGCATCAAGCCCGATGATTGCTTGAATTCTATTATCGTGAAGGGCTGCATAAATGATTCCACCACCACCTGTTGAATGTCCAACAGCACCAATTTTAGCTAAATCTAAATGGTTATAAAAGATATCGTTTTGATTAGCGTTTAATGTTTCTAAAAAATCGATGGTAGCAATGACATCTAAACCATATGTCATCATAAGTCTAGTATTACTTGCAAGACCTAATGCTGAATCAGCGAAATTAGTAAGGGCATCTTCTTGTTTAGAAATGACTTCACCATCAATGACACTTGCAACCGCACCATAAGTGTGTTCAATTGAAACTGCAATAAATCCTTGACTTGCTAAGTTTTCACCTAAATCACTATGTAAGTATTTTGTTCCACTCCATCCATGCGAAATAATCACAACTGGATAGGACGTTTCTTCAGTGAAATCAGCATCTAAATAACTATGAGAGGTTACAAATTGAGTTTGATTGAGTAAAAATCCAGGAAACCCAAAGTCACGACTTAATGCTTGAGAGGTCACCTCTTGATCAAGTAACCAAGGAGCAAGCTCAATTTCATTTGTTTTAATAAATGGATACCATATTTGAAAATTAAACTTTCTAATACCTTCTTGACTTCCATAAATTTCATTTCTAGTGTCATCATTGACTTGATATGTTTTTGTTCCGATATCATAGGTACCAGTAGGTGTTGGCATCGTATAAACGGGAAATGCAAGCATCAGTAGTAACATTATACTGATGATGAAAATCATCAAAAAGCGTCTAAGTTTTAATAGTGGTTTAAAAGGGAGATAAGATAGGGTTAAAAATAATAAAATGATAATCACTTCATAGCGTAATCCTTCAAAAACGGCATAAAGGATGACAAACAACACAAGTAAAAAACTTAAGTAAAGATTTTTCTTATTGAGTTTAAAAAACGACCCAACAAGGAGTAGTAAACTTAAGACTAAAACAACGAATTCTAATGTTCTCATAGGTTCCCTCTTTGGTTGCATTATAACTTATTTTTATACGTTCGTATAGAAAAGCATTAGATATATTTATAAAATCCATATTTTAATATATTTTTAATATAAAAATGGGGATTAACTATAGAAAAATTAGATATTAAGGGGTATAATTCAAATTAAGGATTCTTTGAGTAGGAGTACATATGAATAACCCGATTAATCTTGACACATTACTTATTGCTGATGAGGCAAGATCTCTTCAAAAAGAAGATGATGATGTCATCAATGCAACCATAGGTTCAATCTATGACAACAAACATCAGTTTCATGCCTTTGAAACAGTGACACAAAGCATTCAAGCACTTCCGCACATGTATCCTTACACCAAACCAGAAGGGTTGTTGTATGTTGGTGATTTATGGTGGGAGCATTTATCAAAAGGTACTTTAAGCCTTCCTAAAAAACATATTTTAACACTTGGTGGAACTGGTGCGTTGTATTTACTATACCGTAGTGTTGCAAGTTCTAAAGATATTGTTATTAATGCAGTGCCAACCTGGAATAATAATTATCAAATGTTAGAACATCAAGGCGTTACATACGATACGTTTTATATGTTTAATAAAGATAATCAATATGACTTAAAAACATTAAAAGATAAAATTGATCACGCATTATTACATCATGAAAAAGTATTTGTACTTATCAATGATCCTTCTCATAATCCAAGTGGTTACACCATGAAAAAAGAAGAATGGATTGAACTCTTTCAACTTATTCAGTCTAATCAATTAAAGGATCGAATATTTCTTATCAATGATATGGCATATGTTGATTATGCAGATAAAAACTATGATTACTTTGCATTAATCAATGAACATTTAAAAGATTTAACTATATTTATGACATTTTCTGGTTCAAAAGCTTTTTCTTTATACGGTGCGAGAGTTGGAATGCTTGTGACCGTTTCAAATAATCTTGAATTACTTAACGAGATTGATACAAAAACTCGATATATTGCAAGATCGACCTATTCGCTTCCTTCTTCATTTGGATTTCAAGTCATCGAACATCTATTAAAACACCAATATAATTTATATTTGAAAGAGTTAGATGAAACGAAAGCATTACTTAAATCGAGAGTAATGGTTTTAATATCGATTTTAGAAGATAAAAAGATTCCTTATTTGCCTTATGAACATGGATTCTTTATCACTGTGAAAACCAATCAACCTCTCACTGTTTTTCATACGTTAAAAGAACATAAAATCTTTACGATTCCTGTTGAATATGGGATTAGGTTTGCAATCTCATCATTAACGTTAAAAGATATCAATAGATTAGAAGATGTTCTTAATAAAGAAATGTTTAAGTAAAAAAAGCGCGAGATGCGCTTTTTTTATTTGCCTTTGATAATTGCAGACATCGGAATTAATAAAAATGACACCCATGCATATGTAAAACCATTTTCAAATAAAAAGCCAAAACCGAAAAACATAAATAAAGCGATAAATGTTGTCAATGCGATGAACTTTTGTTGACTTGATTGTTTTTTTCTTTTGTGAATGATTTCTTTTTTTGTGTATCCTTCAGTTAATGAATCAATGATGACTTCAGGTTGACCAAGTTTTTCAACGATGTCTATATCTATCATATTGAGTTCATGATATTCCAGCCATAATGTATCATAGTCTTTAATGATATCTTCTTTGAGAGATTCATATATATTATATTGATCTAATAAGTGATTGAGACGTTCTAAATAGTTACTTTTTGTCATAATTTCCTCCTAAAATATAGGTGACATCTGCCATAAACTCTTTCCATTCATTAAGCCCATTCTCTAATTGTTTATTTCCTTCTAATGTTATGGTATAGACTTTTTTTGGTGCACCAACATCACTTTTTTCAGTGTGTGTTTGAAACAACCCTTTTTCTGATAATCGTCTTAAGATTGGATACACAGTATTTTCACTCACCTTTAGCATATGGTTCATCTTTTCAATTATAACGACACCACTTGAAGGTGTATCAGAAATCAGTTTTAACACACATAATTCAATAATTCCTTTTTTTAATTGAGTTGTCATATTGACTCCTTTTTGTGCATTACACAATAAATAAAATAAAAAAAACACCGTAGTGTTTTTATAGCTTTAAATTGAAGTGTTTAATTAAATATTTAGCAATACCGTGGTCATCATTGGTTTCTTTAGTGATATCATCACAAACAGCTAAAACCTCAGGCATTGCATTTTTCATGGCAACTCCTAAAGAAGCATATTCAATCATTTCAATGTCATTGACACCATCTCCAAATGCAATGGTATTTGCTTTGTCGATGCCATAATATTTTCTAACATACTCAATTGCAGAAGCTTTAGAGATATGTTTTAAATAAATTTCATAAATGGCATGTTTGTGATCTTGACCCCACATTCTAAATGATAAGGTGTCACTAAAGGTTGTTTTAAAAAATGTTTCAAAGGTTTCAATATGAGGCGTTTGAACTAAATAAATGATTCCTGTTGCTTCCACCTCAAATTCAGTAAATGGTTTATCAATAACGGTTCTTTTATCTAAACTTGAAAAAAACATACGTAATCTTGGATCGTACTTATAAGCGTACACTGTTTTTTCATCACTATAAAAAGCAGAATCTAAATAGTGGTGTGTATGTTTAAAGAGTTCATGTGTAATAGCTTTAGGAATATAGGTTTTTTGAGTTGAAAAGGAAGAATCTTTAGGATGTTGAATCGAACCACCATTATCAGTGATTAAAACATTATGAATACCTAAATCATCATAAATTTGAATGGCTCCACTATGGGGTCTTCCAGTTGCGATTATGACTTTATGACCGAGTGATTCTAAGTGTCTAAGTACCTTTTTTGAATGTGCTGAGACATCACCTTCATGATTCAGTAATGAACCGTCTAAGTCACAAATTATTAAATGCTTCATGATGCCCTCCGTCAATATATTATCTCATATAAACCTAAAAAAAGAAAGCCTGAAAAGTCTTACTGTAAACTTAACTATTCTCGTGCTATAATATGGTAAGGGGATCACAATGATTTTCATCACAATTGGACCATTAGAACTTAATATTTCAAGTTTGATTAGTTTTTCACTCGGTATTTTGACTGGGTTTTTAGTGTTATTTACCATCTATATGTATGCCATCTTTTTAAATATTAGAAAAGAAGCAAAGATAAAAAAAGCAGATCAAGAAGATATTGATGAAAATATGATATTACTTTTAATAGAAGGGTCACAAAATCAATTTAAAGATAAGAAGCTTAGAAATGAAGTTGGATTTTCTATACATTTATATCAAGTTTCTCAAGAACTTATTTTAGATATTAGTCAAAAATTTTACCCTGAATCTAAAACACCGTATTTAGAACTCACGCTTGATGAGACGCTACTACTCAATCATTACATTACCGATCGTGTTGATCACATGACAAAACATCCACTTTTAAAATTATTTAGAAGATATACCTTATCTTCTTTGTATGACATTACAACAACCACAAAAAAAGTGAAAGATTCTAAAATTGTAAAAAAAGCACAAGAATTAGGAGTCGATGAAGTATTTAAAGCATCGATGTCGGCACTGAATGTAATGAATCCTGTGTACTGGATTAGACGTTTCACGAATGAGCAAATCATCGATCGTATTTTGGTAAATATTGGTGCCGCAATCATTGCGATTGTCGGAGAAGAAACATATAAGATTTACTCTAAGAAAGTCTTCCAAAAAGAAGAAACGATTCATAGCAATGTTGATGATATTTACGAAGATATTAATCAAACATTAGAAGAGGCGAAACATGACAGAAAATAGTCAACAAGTCAAAGAACCTTTTAAAATCTATCAATTATCTAAACATAAAGGCATTCGCTCTAAACTGATTTATCAAACGTCTCATTTCGTGTCACCAATGTTTGGTCGTAAAGTTAAGGATGTCATTGCACTACCAATAGATACGTCTACCAATCGAGACCGAACAAAAGAACTTGATGCTTTTCGTACGAAGAAAAAAATTGATGAATCAGAAGCTGTATCAAAATATGGAACAAAATATTATGAATTCAACAATTTTATTACTACTGAAACAAGAAAAGCATATTTTGGTCATGAAGAAATTCCTGAAGATATCATTGATCAGCACATCGAAGAAAAAAAACCTTCTATTATTGCACCAATTACGCGCTCTAGAATCGAATCATCTTTTGATGAAGAAACGAAAGTGGAAACAAATCATCCACATATGAATGATGAAGATTCAATAGATACTCAAACTATCATTTCTAACAATCAACAACCTGAAGATGAATATATAGAAGATGTTGACGTTCCTCAACAAAACATAGAGCCTCATGTTCAAACCATTGAACTTGAACCAGAAGAATCTAATGATCCTTCAACCATCACGATGGAATCAACGTTCTTTTCACAATTTGAACAAGAACCTGAAGCCAAAAAAGAAGCACATCAAACACCAATTTCAGAGCATGCAAAAGAACAAGTTAATAAAAAACATGTATATATCTACCCAGGTGTGTCATTATTTGAAAAAAGTGAAAATGATCTCACCGAAAAACCAGAATGGTTACTTAATCAAGTTGACCAACTGAATACCACCTTACTTGATTTTAATATTGAAGGACAAGTCATAGATTCTAAAAAAGGACCAACTGTAACACGACACGAAATTGCATTAGAACCAGGTGTGAATGTTAAAAAAGTACTTGGTATTCAAGATAATATCACCATGAGTCTTGCAGCAACTTCCGTTCGTATTGAAGCACCAATCCCTGGAAAACCTTTTGTTGGGATCGAAGTTCCTAATGAAGTTAAAGATATGGTTCGTTTCGGTAATATTGTTGATGATCCAAAGTTTTTAAAATCGAATCAACCTTTACAAGTTGCATTAGGAATGGATATTGATGGATCCCATGTTTATGCAAACATTGAATCTATGCCGCATGGTTTAATTGCAGGTGCAACCAATTCTGGTAAAAGTGTATGTGTCAATACCATTCTTGTGAGCTTACTTATTAAAAATTCACCTGAAGAATTAAGATTAATATTAATCGATCCTAAAATGGTTGAACTCGCTCCATATAACGATTTACCACACCTAATCACACCGGTGATTACAGATAGTAAAGTTGCTTCACAAGCGTTAAATTGGGCAGTAGAAGAAATGGAACGACGTTTCATGATTTTTGCCTCATCAAGAGCGAGAAACTTGCAATCTTATAACGATAATGTTGAACAAGGTCTTGTTGAAGGTGAAAAGATGCCTCGCATTGTTGTCATTATTGATGAGTTAGCAGATTTAATTATGGCAGCTTCAAAAGAAGTTGAAGATTCGATTCAACGCCTTACACAAAAAGCTCGTGCTGCAGGTATCCACCTAATTGTTGCGACACAAAGACCAACAACCGATGTTATTAAAGGAACAATTAAATCTAATATTCCAGTAAGAATTGCATTTAAAGTCGCTTCGTTTGTTGATTCAACAACGATTCTAGATGGTGCTGGAGCTGAAACATTACTTGGGCGTGGGGACATGTTACTTAAAATAAGTGATTCACCTCTACGATTACAAGGAGCATATATTTCAGATGACGAAATTTATGCGGTGACATCAATGATTAAAGATCAGCAACCAACGAACTATATTTTTGGCCATGATGAATTAAAGCGTAAAATAGAAAAAGTCTCACAACTTGATGAACTGTTTCCTGATGTTGCCAGATTTGTTGTTGAACAACAGAGCTGTTCAATGAATTCAATACAAAAACAATTTGGAATTGGTTTTAATAGAGCTCAAGACATCGTAAAATCTTTAATTGATACTGGTATTGTAGAAGATGCTCAAGGCACAAAAGCTAAAGAAGTTCAAGTAAGTCTATATGATTTAGACGATGTATTAAAGGATATCTTATCTTAATGAAACAATTTAAAATGTATTATCAACACCTATTACTATTTGTCATCTTATCACTATTTCTTATCTTTTCATTAAGTGATGTGACACGTTTTACTGAGGCATCTCGTTATTTTTCGATGCCTCTCTTTTTTGTTTTTTTAATAATCTTTTTTATTTCTATCATGTTTAAATCTAAGACCAACAACGTGATCATTCAAATCAATGATTGGGTGATGTTTATTTCAGTATCACTTAGTTTTATTTTGCTCATTTTTAGTTTTATCATTATTCCCTCTAATGTGAATCAACAATCTATGATGCCAACATTAAATGATGGTGACCGGATCATCATTTCTCATTTCATGTATATCCCCAAAAGAGGCGATATCGTAGTTGTTGAAGTCAATAAAAACGACTATCCATTGATTCCATCTTCAACATTTAATGATGAAGAAATCATTTATTTTGTAAAAAGACTTGTAGGATTACCAGGTGATAGAGTGTCTTTTGAGATTGAAGATGGTCAAAGAATTCTTTATATTAATGATGTAAAAGTGACTTCTGTTTCTGGTCATTCATATGTTGTTACTGAACAACAACAACTCTTTTTGGAGACTCAACTTGACAATGGTAGTTTAATACACTACTTTGTATTAGGAGATAATAGTCAAGCATCACTAGATAGCATTGAGTTTGGTCATGTTTTAGAAGAAGATATCATGGGAAAAGTCATTTTTAGATTATGGCCATTTGGAGGTATTTATGAGTAAGTATCAGCATATACAATGGTATCCAGGTCACATGTTTAAAACGATGAAAGAACTCAAAGTCTCTTTATCTCTTGTTGATGTAGTCGTTGTTTTATTAGATGCACGTATTCCAAAGTCATCGATGAACCCTAAACTATTAGATCTTATTTCAAATAAACCGATTTTATATATTTTAAATAAATCTGATCTAGCGGATCAACATCAAACTCAGCTTTTTATTCAGTCATTTAAAAACCAAGGGTTGCATGCGATTCATATATCTTCTTTAGATGCAAGAATGCCTGCAAAAGTCACTAAAGCATTAGATAAGATGATGGAACCACTTCAAGAAAAAAGAAATCAAAAAGGTTTAAAAGATAAAATATACAAAGTTTTAATCTCAGGCATTCCTAATGTAGGAAAATCTACGTTTATTAATGCATTAACAAAGAAAAAAGTAACAAAAACTGGAAACACACCGGGGGTAACAAAACAACTTCAATGGATCAGAATCCATCCCAAAATAGAATTATTAGATTCTCCAGGTGTCTTATGGCCGAAATTTGAAGATGATATTGTCGCATTGAACCTCGCCTTAACTGGTGCAATTAAAGATAAGATTTTACCATTAGATGAAGTCGTCTTTTACGGATTAGAATATTTAATTAAAACCTATCCAGAGACCTTAAAAGAAAGATATGACATCACGAGTATTGATGATGCTTTATTTCAAATCGCAACCAAAAGAGGTGCGCTTTTAAAAGGTGGACATATCGATGAAGATAGAGTGTATCATTTATTTTTAACCGATCTTCGTTCCAATAAATTAGGAGGACTTACCTTTGATACCCTCGATGTATGAGTATGAAAACAAGCTCATTCATATCGGTAAATTGCATATATGTGGTGTCGATGAAGCAGGGAGAGGACCACTTGCAGGACCCGTTGTTGCTGCTGCAGTGATATTAAAACCTGGTGCGATTTTACATCATGTTAAAGATTCAAAAATGTTATCAGAAAAACAACTTCAAGTTGCTTTAGAAGAAGTAAAACAGCATGCGCTTGCCATTAAAGTTGTTTTGGGATCTGTTGAAGATATTGACCGAATCAATATTTATCGTGCTACAAAAGAAGCCATGGTCGAAGCCATTAATGGGTTATCAATCAAACCAGACTTCATATTAACCGATGCGATGCCTATTCCAGAATATAAAAACTTAGAATCCATTATTAAAGGTGATCAAAAATCCATTTCTATTGCAGCAGCATCCATTGTCGCTAAAACAACAAGAGATGCTTACATGCGACACATGCATGACCTGTTTCCAGAATATGGTTTTGATCAACATAAAGGATATCCTACTAAAAAACGTATCGATTCTCTTCAAACATACGGACCAACACCGATTCATCGTCAAAGCTTTCAACCTGTTAAAGATGCCATGTTAAAATGGTTGAAGTAAAACACATAAATCTATATATTTATAATATATAAATAGTTTCTTGTCATTTTTACTTGACATCAAACTTTTTTATTTATATGATGAATAAGCGGAGGGATTATGAAAGAAAAACTAATTATCGTCGAATCTCCATCAAAAGCAAAAGCTATTCAATCCTATTTAGGCAGTGGTCACGTTGTCGTATCTTCTAAAGGACACATACGCGATCTTGCGACATCTGGAAAAGGTGGATTAGGCATTGATGTAGAATCTAATTTTGAACCAAGTTACCAAATCATAAAAGGAAAACAAACCCTTGTTAATGATTTAAAAAAACAAGCAAAATCACGCGATGTCTTAATCGCAACCGACCAAGATAGAGAAGGTGAAGCGATTGCATGGCATATCGCTCAAGTTCTAGACTTAAATATCAACGAAGAAAATAGAGTCGTTTTTTCTGAAATTACAAAACAAAAAATATTAGATGCGGTCAAACAACCTCGTAAAATAGATACTGGGCTTGTGAACTCTCAAGAAACGCGACGTATGTTAGATAGAATCATCGGGTTTAAATTATCTACACTCTTACAATCAAAGATCAAATCAAAATCAGCAGGACGTGTTCAAAGTGTTGCATTAAAACTTATTGTTGATTTAGAAAAAGAAATTCAAGCGTTTATCCCTAAAACGTATTTTGATATCGAAGCAATGTATCAAGGCATCAAAGCAGAATACATTAAAAATAAAGACCAATTAAGTAAAGAAACAACGGATCTCATTCTTCAAGAAGCAGTGAATCCATTTATTGTTTCTGCGCTAGATATTAACGAAAAAGAGAGAAAATCTAAAGAAGCATTTAAAACATCAACCTTACAAAGAGATGCTTATAGTTACTTAAGCTACAGTTCAACAAAAACAATGATGCTTGCTCAATATTTATATGAAGGTATTGAAATTAATGGAGAACTTACGGGTCTTATTACTTATATGAGAACTGATGTGACCCGTTTATCTGATGAATTTGTTAATGATGCGATGACCTATATAGAGACAGAATTTGGGAAAGCATATTTAGGAAGCTATAAGACAACAAAAGATTCGAATGCTCAAGATGCGCATGAAGGCATACGTCCAACAAAATTAACATTTACGCCTGAATACGTCAAACAACACGTAGATAGAGAATCTATTAAAGATGAAAAACTCTTTGATGATGCCATGAAATTGTATCAACGTATTTATGGAAGAACACTCGCATCACTCATGGCACCTGCAATATTAGAACATACAAAAGTAACTTTGACTTCCAATCAGCATGATTTTACAATGAAAGGGATACGTCTTGTCTTTGATGGATTTTTAAAAGTGTATGAAGAATCTAAAAATAAAGACATCATTTTACCTAAGTTTACCCAAAATCAACATATTGAAATGGAAGAGATTGTTTCTATTGAAAAACAAACGCAACCTAAACCAAGATATAACGAAGCAAGTATGATTAAAAAGCTAGATGAATTAGGAATAGGAAGACCTTCAACCTATGCATCCATTATTAAAACACTCATTGATCGAGGCTATGTCAATAAAGAAAAAAATCTTCAACCAACGGAGCAAGGTATTTTAACATCTAATGAACTAGATAAGTTTTTTAAAGACATCATCAACACGGATTATACAGCAGATATGGAATCTCATCTGGATAAGATTGCTGAAGGCGACTTCGATAAAATGTCTATTTTAAAGAACTTTTATGAGATGTTTATGCCAATGCTTGATGATGCTAAAGAAAACATGAAAAAGATACAACCAGTGATGTTAGAAGAGACATGTCCTGAGTGTGGCAGTCAACTTGTCATTAGAAAATCAAAATATGGTGAATTTGTTGCGTGTAGTGGGTTTCCTAAGTGTAAGTATATTAAAAAAGAAGAAGTTTCAGAAAATTAAATCATTCCTCTTTACATTTTCAAAAGTATTTGATAATATAAAGGTCCTAAAAAGAAATTTTTAGACCCTTTTTCCCTAAAGAATAAAGACGACTTTCTCACCGAAAGAAGTCTTTTTCTTTATGGTATAATATTGTCTGGGAGTATTTATGGGCTTTTTTAAAAATTTATTTTCAAAAAAAATAAAAACATCTTATAAGCAATCACTATTAAGAGCCCAAGTGTCTTTGTTTTCAGTTTTAGAAGCGATGGACAAACACAATCACTTACATGCAGATGTCATTGAAGCTTTAGAAGATGCATTACTCATGTCTGATGTTGGTTTAGAAACAACCACTCAAATTGTTGAACAAATTCAGTTAATTAATAAGAAACATCCAATTACGAATTATGAAAGTTTACTCGATGTTTTATATCAGTATGTCGATGAAATATTATTAGAATCGAAACCTTTAGTAAGTAAGCATGTGATTTTTGTAGTGGGTGTGAATGGTGTTGGAAAAACAACAACGATTGGAAAACTTGCTCATCTTTATGCTCAAGAGAAAAAAGTCATGATCATCGCTGCAGATACATTTCGAGCAGCTGCGATTGATCAGTTATCGATTTGGGCAAAAAAAAGTGATGTTGAATTTTATTCAAATCCTTCTAAAGATCCTAGTTCTGTCATCTTTGAGGGCTTAAAAAAAGCAAAAGATTTGGATTCAGAAATCATTTTAATTGATACTGCAGGACGTCTTCAAAATAAGAGTCATTTAATGGCTGAGTTATCTAAGATGAGACAAATGATTTCAAAAGCTTATGGAGAGATTGATACTCATACTTTTTTAGTCATTGATGCAACTACCGGTCAAAACGGATTATCTCAAGCAAAACTATTTCATGAAGCCACAAAAATTACCGATTTAGTAATCACAAAATTAGACGGCACCTCTAAAGGTGGAATTGTTTTACCAATTGTATCGATGTTAAACGTCCCAATTGCATACATTGGCATTGGTGAAGGCATCGATGATTTAAAACCATTTGATAAAGAAGCGTTTATGCAACAATTAATTCATCACGGAGTAAATGATGGACTTTGATAAAAAAGATTATTTAATTTCATTATTTTTACAATATGAACCATTACTGACAGATACTCAAAAACTTTATTTTAAGGCCTATGTCTTAGAAGATTTTAGCTTAAAAGAAATTGCAGACGCTTATCAAGTTTCAAGAAGCGCCATTCATGATGCTATTCATAAAATAGAAGATCATTTGTATGCGTATGAAGAGAAACTTCAACTTTATCAAAAAGCTCAAAAAAGACAACTCCTTTTTAAAACCTATGATGAAACAAAAGATGAAACCTTATTAGACCAAATCAAAGCGATGGATGAATGATGTTTGAAACAACGTTAAGTTCTCGTATGCAAATGGCCCTTCGCCGATTAACTGGGAAAGGCTATTTAACAGAAAATGATATTTTAGATGCTTTAAAAGAAATAAGACGTGCCCTTTTAGAGGCGGACGTTCATTTAAGCGTGATTAAAACATTCACCGAACAAGTGAAAGAACAAGCACTGGGTGAAAAAATCATTAAAGGACTTAATCCTGCTCAGCAAGTTGTTAAAATTGTCACAGACACCCTCACAAAAACCTTAGGTGAAAAAACAGCATATATTTCTTATCAGCCATCAGGATTAACGGTGATGATGCTCATTGGATTGCAAGGTTCTGGTAAAACAACGTCTATCGTCAAACTCGCGAAAACATTACGTGATTCAGACAAGAAAAAAGTATTACTTGTGGCAGCAGATATATACAGACCAGCAGCCATCGAACAACTGAAAGTCTTAGGACAAAGTATCGAGATCGACGTTTTTGAAAAAGGTCAAACCGATGTTGATAGTATTATTAAAGAAGCATTAGTCTATGCAAAAACACATGCTTTTGATGTCATGCTTATTGATACTGCTGGTCGTCTTTCTATTGATGAGATGCTATTAGACGAACTTAAACGTATTAAAACATTAACCTCACCTTCTGAAATTCTTCTTACCATTGATGCGATGACGGGTCAAGATGCAGCGAATACAGCAAGAAATTTCCATGAAGCCATTGTTGCAACAGGTGTGTTACTTACAAAACTTGATGGTGACACCCGTGGTGGTGCTGCATTATCGGTATCAAGTGTTGCTCAAATTCCAATTAAATTTCAGGCATCTGGAGAAAAAATAGAAACGCTTGAAGTTTTCCATCCAGATCGTATGGCATCTAGAATTTTAGGCATGGGTGATGTCATGAGTTTAGTTGAAAAAGCATCGGAAGCAGTTTCTGAAGATGATGCAAAAGATCTCATGTCAAAGATTCAAAACAATACATTTAACTATAATGACTTAAAAAAACAATTTAAAATGATTCAACGCATGGGTTCCATTCAAAAAGTTGTTGGACTCATTCCCGGATTAGGAAAACAATCTTCTCAAGTTGATGATAAACCGTTAAAAGAAATGGGAATCATTATTGATTCCATGACTTTAAAAGAACGTAAAGATCCTGTACTTATTGATCAATCATCTAAAAGACGTGAACGCATCGCAAAAGGCAGTGGGTTATCCGTTGCAGCAGTGAACAGGCTAAGAGATGCATTTAATAAACAAAAAATGATGATGAAACAAATGATGTCTATGGATCCATCTCAACTCAATAACTTTAAACCTCAACAAATGCAACAACCTAAAATGAAAAAAGGTAAAGGTAAGAATAAAGGTCGATTTAAATATTGACTTTTATTTTTTAAAGTTATCCACATAAGTCGTGGGAAATCCGTTAAAAATTTATGATAAAATTTTAAATGAGCAGGTATTTATGAATAAAAAACTAATATTAGTCGATGGTAATTCAATCGTCTTTCGTGCCTATTTTGCAACCGCATATCCTGGTGCCACACTAATGCAAACGTCAAAAGGTGAATATACGAATGCCCTTTTTGCATTTATTAACATGTTTGAACAAATCATTACTGATCAAGATGACATGATATTAGTTGCTTTTGATACAAAAGAAAAAACCAAAAGACATGAGATGTATCAAGAATATAAAGCAGGACGTGCAAAAATGCCAGAAGAACTTGCAAGTCAACTTGATATCATTAACGAGTATTTAGATGTTATTGGTGTCACGCATTACCGTCAAGCAGGATATGAAGCAGATGATATTATTGGTACATTGTCTAAAACACCTCATTATGATATTCATATTTATTCTTCTGATAAAGATTTACTGCAACTTGTTTCTAATAACGTGACCGTGCATTTACTTAAAAAAGGTATGAAAGAAGTGCATCATTTTACGCCAGAAAAAATTATAGAAACCTATGAACTCACACATCTTCAAATGATTGATCTAAAAGGGCTCATGGGAGATCCTTCTGATAATATCCCAGGTATTCCAGGAGTTGGCGAAAAAACAGCCATTAAATTACTTAAAACCTATGGATCATTAGAAAATGTGTTAGCGCATGCAGATGAGATTGGTGGAAAATTAGCCGAGAAAATCAAAGAAGGTCATGAATCTGCATTATTATCTAAAACACTCGTGACGATAGATACGAATGCGTCACTTGATTTAGCATTTGAAGATATTTTAAGAAATCCACTAGACCAAGATAAGCGTATCAAGTTTTTACAAAGATATGAACTTCATATGCTTGCTAAAAAAGTCAAAGTAGAAGAAACGACATCTGAGTATGAGATTGAAGTGATTGATTCTGATGAAAAGTTTTCTTCGTTATCCTTTCAAACATGTGCGATGCATGTTGAACTTTCAGATAGTAATTATCATCATGCTGAGTTATGGGGTATAGGGCTTGCATTTAATCATAGTTATGTATTTATTGAGCCAATTTACGCGTTAACGTCTTCTTTATTTCGCCAATTTTTAGAAAATCCTGATATTATAAAATATGTTTATGATGCCAAAGCAATCTATGTTTTCTTCAAATGGAAAGGGCTAGAAATTAAAGGCATCACGTTTGATTTATTACTTTCAAGTTATATTATTAATGCGCATTTAGGAAAAGAAGAATTTAATCGTGTGGTATCTGCATTTGATTATACAGGCATTGCTTATGAAGATGATATATACGGAAAAGGTGTTAAAAAAGGATTACCTGAAGATGCGCGTCATCAAAAACATATCGTTTCTAAAGCGAAAGCAATATTAGATTTAAAAGAAAAACAAGATGTTTTATTACAAGAAAAAAATCAATTTCATTTATTATATGATGTTGAACTACCTTTATCATTTGTATTAGGTGATATGGAATTTCAAGGAATTGATGCCAATATCGACACACTGAATCAATTAGGAGATACATTAAAATCAAGAATTGATATCTTAGAAAAAACGATTCAAGATCTCGCTGGTATGACATTCAATATTGCATCCCCAAAACAATTAGGTGAGATTTTATTTGACCATTTAGGATTGCCTTCAGGTAAAAAAACAAAAACTGGATATTCAACCAATGTTGATGTTTTAGAAAAGCTCACAAAGCATCATCCGATTATTGAGCATATCCTAACGTATCGAAGTCTTTCTAAATTGTATTCCACTTATATCGAAGGACTTAGACCTTATATTTTAAGTGATGGTAAAATCCATACCATTTATATGCAAGCTCTAACAACAACAGGAAGACTTTCTTCAACAGATCCTAATTTACAAAACATTCCTATTCGTAGCGAAGAAGGAAGACTCATTCGTCAAATTTTTCATGCTTCAAAAGATGCTTTGTTACTTGGAGCTGATTACTCTCAAATTGAATTACGCGTGCTTGCCGATATTGCAAATGTAGAAGCACTTATTGAATCATTTAACAAAAACGAAGATATCCATGAACAAACCGCTAAAAAAGTATTTCATGTTGAAACCGTATCAAAAGAACAAAGACGTCAAGCAAAAGCGGTTAATTTTGGCATTATTTACGGGATTTCAGCATGGAGTTTAGCAGATGATATTCATGTGTCTCAAAAAGAAGCTCAGCAATTTATTGACACGTATTTAACGATTTATCCTGAAATTAAAACATATATGGAAGAGACGGTTGCATTTGCTAAAACACATGGTTATGTTGAAACGATTCTTAAAAGAAGACGTTACATTCCAGAACTGACATCACCTGTATTTATGCAACGTGCATTTGGGGAAAGAACAGCAATGAATGCGCCAATTCAAGGCTCTGCCGCTGATATTATCAAACTTGCAATGATTGAGCTTCATCAAAAAATCAAACATGCTAAACTTAGATCATCTCTGATCTTACAAGTTCATGATGAACTCATCTTAAATGTTTATGAGGATGAACTTGATGACGTTTCTAAAATCGTAGAAGATGCAATGAAACATGCAATTGACATGAAAGTATCACTTGATATCTCAATGGATACTGGTCAAAGTTGGTATGAGGTCAAATAATGCCAGAATTACCTGAGGTAGAAACCGTAAGACAAACTTTATTACCATTATTAAAGAATAAAGTAATTGTTGATGTTGATATTTACTGGGATAATTGTGTTATTACAAAAGATTTTAAACACAAAATCACAGGACAACACATTCAAGACATTTTAAGATATGGTAAATATTTAGTGTTTGTTTTAGATGAAGATGTGATGATTTCACATTTACGAATGGAGGGTAAATATTACATTCACCAACCACGTAAAAAAGCGCATCATGAGCATGTGGTCTTTCATTTAAATTCTGATGAATATTTAACATATCATGATACAAGAAAATTTGGAAAGTTTGAACTGATTTCTAAATCTATGTATTTAGAAGTTCCGCCATTATCTTTACTCGGAAAAGAACCTAAAGATAGTGATTCTCGATCACTTTATCAAAAACTTACACATAAACGCATTCCAATTAAAATGGCATTTCTTGATCAACATATCATTGCTGGTTTAGGTAATATTTATGTAGATGAAACACTATATCGCGCAAAAATTCACCCATTAAAACCGTGTGATAAGATCACACAAAAAGAAGTCGTATCGTTAATCAAACACGCAACAGATGTCCTAGAACATGCAACCTCTCTTGGAGGCTCCACCATTCGGACCTATCACGCGGTTCATGGTGTCGATGGTAAATTTCAAAATGAATTAAAAGTTCATACTAAAAAAGATGAACCTTGTGAAAGGTGTCAAACACCAATTATTAAAATAAAAGTTGGAGGTAGAGGAACGTATGTCTGTCCAACATGTCAAAAACAATAACTTAAAAATAGGAATTACAGGAAACATTGCGAGTGGAAAATCTACTGCAGTTACCTATTTAAAAGCCAAAGGCTATGATGTCATTGATAGTGATGAGATTGTTAGATTACTATGGAAAAAACAAGATGTCATTGATACGCTTTCAGTCATGTTTAATCGTGATTTAAAAGATCATCATATCAAGCAGGCTTTTATTGAAGAAGTGTTTTTAAATGAGACAATTAGACATCAACTAGAATCCTTCTTACATCCAAAAGTGTATGAAGAAATTGAAAAACAAATCAAAATGAAATCAAAGATGATTTTTATTGATATTCCATTACTCTATGAAACGTCTTATGAACATCATTTAGATGCCGTGATTTTAATCACTGTTGATAAAGATATCCAATTAAACCGGTTAAAAAAAAGAGGATTCACACACAATCAAGCAGTTTCTAGAATTGATTCACAAATGAAACAAGAAGAAAAAATCAAAAAAACAACACACATCGTTTCAGGAACATTAGGATTTGAATCATTTTATCAAGCATTAGAAAAGGAAATAGAAATCATCATACATGAAGCACATTAAACTATTCTCTCCGATAGATTTATCGGGTCATGATCATAAAGTACTATCACTTTTGTATCGTCCACTTATTGGAACGGTTGCTTTTTCACTATATCAATTTATCTTTTCATATACGTATCAAAAAGAAAGTGTTGACATGGATCAAGCACTAATTCTTAATATGCTTGTGATCACAGAAAAAGAGTTTAACGAAGCGTGTAATCATCTAAGTGCGTATGCCTTATTAGATGTATTTGAAAAACAAGAAGAGATTCTTTTACAATTAAAAAAACCAATGACGGCAAAACAATTTTTAAATGATACGATTTTTGGAATTACGCTTGAACAAAAAGTAGGAAAGCAAACCTTAACATTTCTTATCGAGCAATTTAAAGTCATGCAACCATCAATTGGGTATGTTCGTAAAGATGTACAATTTAATGATGTATTTGAAATTGACCAAATCAAAAGGTTATCGATTCATGAACCACTCTTTGAAAATGGTGGTATCCATCATCCATTATTAAAATCAACATTTCCATATGAAGGATGGGTTGATCAATTACCTTCTGCTTATAAAAAACCAAGTTTATTAAAATCATCGATAAGACAACTCATTGAAAATCTCGTCTATATTTATCAATTTACTTATGAAGATCTAAATGCAATTATTACATCATTAGAGCCCACACAACTCGTGAAAAAAGAAGCGATTCAACTGGCCTCAAAAAGGTATTTTGAAAAACATCAAGTCCTCACCATTGATGAGAAAAAACAGCAATCATCGAATGATTTCATTCAAGTATCACCCACATATATTGTTCAAAAATATGCCAAAGTTGATGCACAAGGTGCGGCTTTAGATACAGTGACTTCTTTAGTTGAAAGAAATCATGTGGATATGGGTGTGATCAATGTCTTATTAATTTTTGTTTTAAAAAGAAAAGATGGTATTTTACCACACCTTCATTATTTAGAAAAAATATTAAATGATTGGTTATCGAAAGGCGTTTCAACATCAGAAGATGCGATTGAAATGACAACAAAATTAGAATCCACATATCAGAAAAAAACGTATAAAAAAGCGGTACGTGTTTCAGTCGAACCTGATTGGTTAGATAGCTACTTAGAGCAACTCAAAAAAGAGGAGGAAGCCCTATGACTCTTGAAGAGATGCGTCAGTTTATTTTAAAAGATGATGAAACAAAAGATTTAAACATCGATGATCAAGACGTCTTAAAAGTGTATCAATATTTAATGGATAAATATGACCAAACAGAATATGATGGTTATCTACCAGTGTTAATGACATCACCTTACATTGAGATTGTTTACCGTCCAACAAAAGAAAAAGCGTATGCAATGAAACAATTAAAACTTAGAAAATACTTATCTTATTTTGATAGTGATATTTATATTCAGCATGCAAGTTTAAATGATTTTCATGAAAAAACAGAAAATCGTAAGACGGCTAAAAAAGAAGCAGAAGATTCTATTTCTATGTATTTAGATAAAAAAGCAACTAAAGGTCTTTATATCTATGGTCCCTATGGATCAGGAAAAAGTTATTTATTATCTGCGATTGCAGCTTCTTATGCAACCCATGATGTTGATGTTATTTTTACGTATGTGCCTGATTTAATACGCGGATTTAAACAAGGAATTGATGAGGGGACCATTGAAAAAAGAATCAATATCTTAAAACAAACAGCCATATTAATACTAGATGATTTAGGTGGTGAGTTTCATTCTCCTTGGTTTAGAGATGAAATTTTAATGCCACTGATTCAATATAGGTTAAGTGCATCTTTACCCGTCTATGTATCATCAAACTATACCTTAACAGAACTGGTTGATGTCTTAGCAACTGGTCATGATGAGGTCAATCGTGTGAAAGCCTTGAGGCTCATTAAAAGACTTCGTGACCTTATGACTTTAGTGAAGTTAACATAGAAAAACAAGTGAATATATGCTATAATAACCATGTCTTATCTGTTGATAAGGCATGTTTTTATGAAAGAGGCATATTATGAATTTAACGTTTCCAGATGGAAGTATCAAAGCATATGACCAAGGTTTGACATCTTATGATGTTGCGTCATCCATTTCAAAGAGTTTAGCAAAAGACGCTGTTGGCGCAATGGTCAATGATACCTATGTTGAATTATCAAGACCACTATATGAAGATGCATCCTTTAAAATTATTACGAAAAAAGATTCTGAAGCACTTTATTTTTTAAGACATTCCGCTGCGCATTTACTTGCTCAAGCAGTTTTATCGTTATATCCAAATGCTTTATTTGGTGTCGGACCAGCAATTGAAGAAGGGTTTTATTATGATATTATGGTGCCTGATTACCAAATGACAGAAGAAGATTTATTAACTATTGAAAAGAAAATGCATGCTTTTAAAGATCAAGCACTTCCAATCGTTAGAATTGAAGCTTCTTATGAAGAGGCGCAAAAGATGTTTGCTCACGATAAGTTTAAACTTGATATCATTGAACAATATAAAGACGATCAACTTTCTTTTTACAAACAAGGTGATTTCACAGATTTATGTCGTGGTGGCCATGTTTCTCATACAGGACTTATTAAGCATTTTAAATTATTATCACTTGCAGGGGCTTATTTTAGAGGCGATGCAAAAAATGATATGCTTACAAGAGTGTATGGAACAGCTTTTTTCAGTGAAGAAGATCTACAGGCTTATTTAACATTATTAGAAGAAAGAAAAGCACGCGATCATCGTAAAATCGGTAAAGCGCAAAACCTATTTATGACAACCAAAGAAGCGGGTGCTGGATTGCCTTTTTGGTTAAAAAAAGGTGCAACCATTAGACGCGTCATCGAACGTTATATTACCGATAAAGAAATTGCTTTAGGCTATGACCATGTTTATACGCCAATTATGGCCAATGTTGATTTATATAAAACATCAGGACATTGGGATCATTACCATGAAAATATGTTTCCACCTATGGATATGGGAGACGGTGAGCTACTTGTTTTAAGACCTATGAATTGTCCTCATCATATGCTTATATTTAAACAAGACATTCATAGTTATAAAGAGTTACCTATTCGTATTGCTGAATTAGGGATGATGCATAGATATGAAAAAAGTGGGGCGTTATCTGGACTTCAACGTGTTAGAGAAATGACATTAAATGATGCCCATATTTTTGTAAGACCAGATCAAATTAAAGAAGAATTTAAACGCGTTGCCCATTTATTATTTGAGGTCTATAAAGATTTTAATATCACCGATTTCACTTGCCGCTTAAGTTATCGAGACAAAGAGGATAAAGAAAAATATTATCCAAATGATGGAATGTGGAATAAAGCAGAATCCATGCTTAAAGAGGCGTTGGATGAATTAGGATTAGATTATTATGAAGCGAAAGGTGAAGCTGCTTTTTATGGTCCTAAGCTCGATGTTCAAGTTAAAACAGCACTTGGACATGAAGAAACACTTTCAACCATTCAATTAGATTTTTTATTACCTGAAAAATTTGAATTAACGTATGTTGGTGAAGATGGTAAAGACCATCGACCTGTTGTGATTCATAGGGGCATTGTATCAACAATGGAACGCTTTGTTGCCTATTTAATCGAAGAATATAAAGGTGCTTTTCCATTTTGGTTGTCTCCAACTCAAATCATGGTCATTCCAGTACATTTAGAGTTACACGAAGCTTACGCGCATCAAGTGAAAGAAGTGCTTTCTAAATTTAGAGTCGAGCTTGATTTAAGGAATGAGAAGATGGGATATAAGATTAGAGCGTCTCAAACTGATAAAATTCCATTTACCCTAGTTTTAGGAGATCAAGAAGTTGAAAATCAATCCGTAACGATAAGAAGATATGGGTCACAAGATCAAGAAACAATGTCACTAGAAGCTTTCAAATCGCTATGCGTTACATTAAATATGCATGATTAACATGCATATTTTTATATAATTAATAATAATTATTGATAATTAATAATAATTATTATAAAATATGTTTGAGGTGTATGATGTTAGAAGTAAAACATGTAGCCATGTCCTATGGTGTGGTCAAAGCAGTACAAGACTTATCATTTACCATTCAACCTGGTGAAATTTTTGGTTTACTTGGAACAAATGGAGCTGGTAAAACAACGACATTTAGAATGATTATGGG
This sequence comes from Bacillota bacterium, assembly GCA_030830185.1. Classification (GTDB taxonomy): domain Bacteria; phylum Bacillota_I; class Bacilli_A; order Acholeplasmatales; family Acholeplasmataceae; genus UBA8290. The sequence goes on from JAURNN010000026.1 coordinate 26,677, forward strand.
TCTTATTAAACCAAAAGAAGGCTCAATTTCATACTTTAATCATGAAGTAAGCTATGAAGATGTCAATACGATTGGATACATGATCGAAGAACGTTCGTTACTTACAAAAGTTACAGTTAAAGATTTAATGATGTACTTAGGTCAATTGAAAGATGTTTCAAAAGAAGACATTGAAACAAGGCTCGATTATTGGTTAGAACGTTTTGGAATCAGTGTTTATAAAACGAAAAAAGTCAAAGAATTGTCAAAAGGTAATCAACAAAAAATACAATTCATTGCGGCACTAATTAATAACCCGAAGTTACTTATTTTAGATGAACCTTTTAGTGGACTTGATCCAATTAATACCGAAATATTTGTATCGGCCATTAGAGACTTTCAAAAACAAGGAGCCATGGTTATTTTTTCATCCCATCAACTTGATCATGTGGAATCCTTTTGTGAGAAAATTGTAGTCTTAGAAAAAGGGAAAGTCATTTTAGAGGGTCCTATTCAAAAAATCAAAGAAGCATATCAAAAACTGAATATTAAAATTAAAGCGAAACATATTGATATTGATGTGATTCAATCGATTGAAGGTGTGCTTCAAGTTGATGTTCAACCACATGCAACGATGGTTAAAGTATCATCAAAAGATAGTGTTAAAGATGTATTTAACTATATTAAGACATGTGATGATGTGATGACATTTGATGTTTTAGAGCCACCACTTTCAGAAATCTTTATTGATAAGGTGAAAAATCATGAAAAAACTTAAATTTCTTATCTTTTATGGCTTGAAAAAAAGATTACTAAAAAAATCATTTTTGATTTCTAATATCATCATTGGATTACTTACGATACTTATTATTAATTTACCAACCATCATTGGATTGTTTGAAAATGATGATGACGCTTTTGTTCGAATTGCATATGTTGTAGATGAAGCTTCTTTAGGATATATTAGTCAACTTGATGAAACATTAAATCAAGGTTTAGAAGAAGATATCTTTATTTTTTTTGAGACACAAGAAAGCATGAAAGACTCATTTTTTGAACAAAACGACTATGATATCCTACTCATGATTCAATTTGATAATGGTCGACTCAATTTAGACTTATATCGATTTGAAACAACGTATGATACTGTCATTACACAAACCATTCAATTTCTTGATGTATTTAGTCAAAATCAAGCATATGTGCCACCAGTCATTGACTCATTTTTACCAGATGACTATGAAGATCCATTCATAAATGAAATTATTAGTTCAATTTCATCTCTATTTACATTACCTTTATTTTTAATTATGACGTTTGGTATTCAATTTGTTGGGGTTGATATCATTGAAGAAAAATCATCCAAAGCAATTGAAACCATTATTTCAAGTGTAAAAGCGAATATTCATTTTTTATCTAAGATTATTGCAAGTTTAATTTTTATTACAATTCAAAGTTTATTGCTGATTATTTATGGTTCAATCGGAACGTTGATTGGCAATCAAACATCAAGTGTTACAGGTGTTTCAACGGCATCTTTAACTGAAGTTTTTGTTGAATATTTTCCAAACTGGCAAGGCATTCTTATTGTCACAGCTTTATTTATATTTGTTGGAGCACTGTTGTACTTAGTGATTGCCGCATTAACTGCAGCCATCTCCACAACTCAAGAAGATTATCAAACGTTTCAAGGTCCGATTATGATCTTGTTAGTCATTGGCTTTTACATTTCTATTTTTGCATCTGCTGCAGGTGGCGATACACTTCTTAGAATTGCTTCTTTCATACCATTCTTTGCACCTATGACGGCACCTGTTGCTTTTGCGGCAGGAATACTAACACCACTTGAAGTCATCCTTGCACTCTTTATTCTTATCATCACAACCATTGGCGTGATTGTCTTAGTCACACCGATTTATAAAGTCGCCATCTTAAGTTATGAACAAACCAAACTCTTTAAACGACTAAAAACGTATTTTATTAAATCAAAACATGAATAAAAAAACACCATCCTAATTGGATGGTGTTTTTTTTACTAATGCTTGAACATCATTTCGATTTTCTAAAAGTAATAATTCATCTTTCATGTTTTTGATATATGAATAGTTGAGATCATGAATATGTTTTCGAATCAATAATATTTTATGTGGAACCATTGAAAGTGTCGATACACCTAATGCAATAAGTAGTGAAGCATATAATGGTTCTGATGCGACGTCACCACAGACACTAACAGGAATATTATTTTTATTCGCACTTTCAATCACATGACTTATTAAAGCGATGATAGAGGGATGATATGGATCTGCAATTTTTTCATCAATTGTTAACGAGCGATCGGTTGCCATTGTGTATTGAATAAGATCATTTGTGCCAATTGAAAAGAAATCAACAAGTGGTGCAATCATATGTGCCGTTAATGCTAATGAGGGCACTTCAATCATGACACCAATCTTCATGTTTCCATAAGGTATATTGTGTTGGACGAGTTCAGACTTGACGTCATTAATGAGTTGTATCACTTCAACGACTTCTTTTTTAGTTGAGACCATCGGAATTAATAGATGAATATCACCATGAATGGAGGCCATCAGCATTGCTTTTATTTGTGTATAGAATAAATCCTTATAAGCATTAAATAGACGTATACCACGTAATCCTAAAAGTGGATTTTCTTCTTTTTTTAAATGTATAAATGGAACATGCTTATCACCGCCTAAATCAAATAATCTAAAGGTGATGATTTTAGGTGTGATTGCTTGGATGATTGTTGAATATAATTGTACTTGCTCATCAAGTTTTGGTGGCAGCAATTTATCAATAAATAATAACTCTGTTCGAATTAATCCAATACCCTCAACACCATAAGTAGCCATTAAAGATAAATCATCTAGTGATGACATATTTCCTAATAAAGGTAACATTTGACCATCATTTGTAACGGTTGACTTGC
>JAURNN010000002.1 GCA_030830185.1 Bacillota bacterium
CCTTCTGAGAGTGCTTGTTGCGTTAAAATATGACGTTCATGTTCTAGAGTTTCAGCATCGACTTGATGACGATTTAGAAACTGTGGTTTTTGAGCTGCAACATGCATAGAAACATCTTTTGAAGTTTCTTCATCCGCTTTTTCAAGAAGTGATAAAGCAATAATACGACCACCCATGTGTTTATACGCACCAAATCCTTGAGCGTCCGTTTTTGTGACACGAGAAACGCGTCTCAAGGTAATGTTTTCTCCAATGGTTGCTGTTGCTTCTTTTAATAAAATTGAAACTGATTTACCATTGACTTCAAGCGTTAATGCTTCTTCTGTATTTGTCACTGAACTGTTAATAAGTGCTTGTCCAACTTGATCGAGTAAATTTAAAAATTGTTCGTTTTTTGATACGAAGTCAGTTTCTGAATTGAGTTCAAAGACAATTGCTTCGTTACCATTAATAACAACATTACATAGTCCCTCAGCAGCAATTCTATCAGATTTTTTCTCTGCTTTGGCAATCCCTTTTTCTCTTAGATAATCAACGGCTGCAGAAACATCTCCATTTGTTGCTTCTAATGCTTTTTTGCAATCTAACATACCAGCGCCAGTACGGTCACGTAGTTCTTTTACGAGTTGAGCTGTAATCATTTTTATAAAATCTCCTTTAATTTTTAATGAAAGAAAAGGGGTAAATTACCCCTTATGCTTGTTTTAATAAATCTACTAATTCTGCTTTTTTAAGGGTAGAATAACCAGATAATCCTTTTTCTTTTGCAAGATCACGTAATTCTGATACTTTCATTGCATCATAATCAACAGTGGTTGCAGGTACGACTTTTTCTACTTTTTCTGCAACTACTTTAGTTTCCTTAACTGGTGCAGGTGCAGGTTTTTCTTCTTTAACTTCAGCTACAACCGGATTGTCTTCTTTGACAGCTTTTACTGGAGTAGGTGCTGCTTCTTTTTTAGGCGCTTGTTCAGAAGGTTTATCATCACGATCACGCCTAGAAGCTTCTTGAGGTGTTTCATCATCATATTTTTCAACAACGCCACCCATTGCTTCGACACATGCATTACCCATGACCCAAACAAGAAGTTTAACTGCACGAATCGCATCATCATTCGCTGGAATAATGTGATCAACTAAATCTGGATCACAATTTGAATCGACGATTCCAAAGACTGGAATATTTAATTTTCTTGCTTCTAAAACAGCGTTGATTTCACTACTTGGATCAACAACAAAGATTGCTTCTGGTAACTTTGTCATATCTTTAATACCACCAAGGAACTTCTCTAAACGGTCTCTTTCTTTGAGTAGCCCTAATACTTCTTTTTTAGGTAATTTCTCAAATGTACCATCCGATTCCATGACATATAAATCTTTTAAACGCTTGATTCTTTTTTTAATTGTTTTAAAGTTTGTAAGTGTTCCACCTAACCAACGTTGATCAACATAGTATTGGCCTGTACGGATTGCTTCTTCTTTAACAGCTTCTTGGGCTTGTTTTTTTGTTCCAACAAATAAAACTTTCCCACCTTCAGCAATAATTTGAAATAACGCTTGATACGTACGTTCAATTTCTTCTGCTGTTTTCTTTAAATCGATAATGTGAATGCCATTTCTAGCTGTGAAAATATAAGGTGCCATTTTTGGATTCCAACGACGTGTTGCGTGACCAAAATGTACCCCTGATTCTAATAGTTGTTTCATTGAAACGACTGCCATAATAAAATTCTCCTTTTTTGTTTTTTTCCTCTATGCTGCTTCACATCATTCATCTTTCATTTTAAAAGACACATGAATGATGAAACACAACATATGTGTTTTCTTATAGCCTTAAATACTATATCACATATTATATGGATATGCAACCATTTATATACTTGAAACGCGCACTCAAACTTGATTAAGAACTACTTCCAAATCCACCTTTTCGTTCACTTGAAACAGGGTGATCATCCTCAGTTTTTAAAAACGTTTGAAAGACACCTTGTGCGACACGTTCAAACTTAGAGATCGTTACTGGTGTGTTTTTAAAATTATATAAAGGCACCATAATATGGCCTTCGTTTTGAGGGTTATTATAATAATCAGCATCAATCACGCCAACACCATTACTCATCATCAACCCTTTTTTAATGCCTAGTGATGATCTCGGGTAAACAAGTAAGACTTCGTTTTCACCGAGTTTCACTTTTAAACCTGTAGGTATGAATTTAATCTCCCCTGGCTCAATGGTAACGTCTTCATAAGAGGCTAAATCATAACCAGCACTTTCAAGTGTTTGTCTTTGAGGTAATGTAATATTTTCTGGAACTAGATAAGAAACTTTTTCAAATTTTCTCATGAGGACTCCTTTTTCTTCTCTTGCATTCTTGGATGTGCGTTTTGATACATCTTTTGAATGTTTTTATTATCTAAGTGTGTGTAAATTTGAGTTGATGTGAGTTGTTCATGGCCAAGTAATTCTTGAACACTTCTTAAGTCTGCCCCATGTGAAAGTAATGTTGATGCAAAGGCATGTCTTAACATATGCGGATGGAGTTGATAGGTTTCACCAGATTGATAAATTACGTTTTGAACCATTTTTTCTAAATTACGAACAGTCATCTTTTTACCAAGTCTTGATAAAAAAACATATGGCGTTTGAACTTGACCGGTATGGATTAAAACATCTGCACGTTCAAAAGTTAAATAGTGAGATAAGTTTTCAGCAATCGTCTTCGTAAAAGGCACATATCTCATTTTTTGACCTTTACCTAAAATCTTAAACGTTCTCTCACTAATATCGACATCTTTGATTTTTAAAGAGACAAGTTCACTCGCTCTTAACCCACAACTATATAATATATCCAACATAATATAATTTCTAAAGGTTAATGGTTTGGTTTTATCCATGAGACGAAACAATGTTGTCATTTCATCATCATGAATCCGTTTCGGTAATCTTTTTTCTATTTTTGGCGCTTGTATTTCATGCATTAAATTAATTTCAAGATGTCCTTGTTCAACACAATACTCATAATACATTCTCAAAGAAGAAAGTCTTCTAGAAATCGTTTTTGAGCTTCTGTCTAAACTTTGCATATGAGAAATATAATGTCTAATAATGCGTGAACGTTTCACTTCCATTAAATTGGGAGCAAGTGATTCTTCGATAATAAAGCGTTCAAAATCAAGTAGATCTCTTTGATATCCACTAATGGTGTGTTCTGAATATCTTTTAATATTTTCTAAATAATCGATGAATTGATCAATCAATGGTCATCGCCTCTTTCATATATGAAGACATCGCTTCTTTGGCACGGTTTACGTAAAATGCTTTTCTATCTGTTTTTTTCATTTTTGTTTCAATAGCATCCATCAATCCAAAATTAGCATTCATTGGAACAAACGAACGATTAGGTGTGGACACGTATCTTGCCATCGCACCAATCATTGTATCTTTTGGAAAAGGTAAAACATGTCCTGTTTTCAAATATTGATCTAGTTGGATAGCAGCATTTAGACCAGAAGCTGCACTTTCTACATAACCTTCAACACCTGATAGTTGCCCTGCAATAAATAAATTAGGTTGATGTTTAACTTGATATCCACCATTTAATACTTCAGTGGAATGGATGTAATGATTTTTATGCATGACACCATAACGAATGATGCTTGCTTGTTCTAACCCTGGAATCATTTGAATGAGTTTTTTTTGAGCTGGCCATGTTAAATGCGTTTGAAAGCCTACAATATTATACATCGTCTTACCGACGTCATCTTGTCTTAGTTGAATCACGGCATAGGGTCTCTCTCCATCTTTTTCTAAGCCGACTGGTTTTAGAGGTCCAAATCTTAGCGTATCAATTCCTCGTTCAGCCATCGTTTCAACTGGCATACATCCTTCAAAAACATTATTTTCAAAATCTTTTACTTCAACTTTGTCTGAAGACATGAGCGCATCATAAAATCTAAGATACGTTTCTTTATCCATTGGGCAATTAATGTAATCTGCATCACCTTTATCATAGCGACTTTTTAAATAACAAACATTCATATCAATAGTCGTTCCATCTAAAATTGGAGACACTGCATCAAAAAAATGTAAGAATTCTTGTTTAAAGATTGAACCTAAAGATGTCATTAAATCTTTGTGTGTAAGTGGACCTGTTGCAATAATCGTTGGAATGTTTTCATCAATTTGACTAAAAACATCCTCAATAATAGAAAGTTTTTCAAATGAAAGTAACATAGATTTGATAGTCTCAGAAAATATCGTTCTATCTACTGCAAGTGATGATCCGGCTGGAACTTGAGCAACTTCAGCAGATAACATCGTAATGGAATCAAACTGACGCATTTCATGTTTGAGTAACCCCACTCCATTGAAAATATCATCAGAACGTAATGAATTAGAGCATACTAGTTCAGCAAAATCACCTGTACGATGTGCAGGTGTCATAACTTTAGGTCGCATTTCATATAAATCGACCTGGTATCCTTTTTTTAATAAATAATAGGCAGCTTCAACACCTGCTAAACCTGCACCAATCACTTTAATTTTCAATGAACCCTCTTAGTGTTGTAACTTGTTGTTTTTTAATAACATTAATAATTGCTAAAACAATAATAATTTTAAATGGAATCATCAGTGCACCACGAATGATACGCGCTAAAAATCCAATAATGTAAGGCTGTCCAAATAAATCTTGAATCCATAGTGGTGTCAGTAAAATAATCACGAAAAATTCAATTAAAATAACCATGATAGAAACTGTATACATATCTTTTAATTCATATTTATAATCTCTTAAAGTAAGATACATAAAACCAATTGTAAGTAAACTCATCACAATAATGAGCGCAATAATAGCAATTCTAACTTCTAATGTTAAAGAGACAGTTTCTCCCCCAAGTGATAACCTGTCTAAAGAATATAAGACACCGATCGTCAACAATACAAGTGTCATTGACGTTATGAGTAATGTTTTTTTAACAAATAGGAAATTTTTATGCAGGAAAAATAGTGGAATCATCCCTGAAAATAAACCGATGAGTGCGTTATTGATTGTAAATCCGACATGATAGGCACCTTGGCCATATAACAAGAAATTGATGAGATCAATAATAATTCCAACACCCATCCCGTACCACTTTCCTAAGATGAGTCCTGATAAAATGATCGGAATGGCAACAATATCTAATCTTAATGCTGGAATTGAAAACACTGGTAAGATGATTGAAAAATTACCTAATATGACACCAACAGTTGTTAACATGGTTGCTGTGGTCAGTTGAATTACTTGAGTTTTGCCTTTCATTGAATATCCCCCTAAATATTTAAAGATGACTTGACAGTTCTTAAAAAATATAAAGACCCTGTAACTAATATTGTATCATAATTGATGCGTTTTAATTGGTGTATTGTGTCTTTATAATCGATAAAAATAACATCTTTTATGTGACTCACATCTGTCTTTTGAATACTTTGTTCGTGATCAAAAGCTGTGACATAAACTTTTTTTGCATATTGCTTCATCAGTGTGATCATTGCTTCATATTTTTTTGTCTTTAAAATAGACATATAAACAATGGGTTGAATGTTTTTATCTCTTAAAGATTGAATAAGGGATTCGATGCCCTCTGCATTATGCGCTCCGTCAAAAATAAGGTGTTCATGGATAAATTGAAATCGAAATGGCATGAATTTTAAAGTTTGAACATTGATGCTTGGACTTTTAACAATTGTTTTCAAAGCTTGAAATGCAAGTGATAAATTATGATGTTGGTAGGATGGGAAATCATGTTTAAAAATATGTTTTTCAGTTTCTAATAATGTTGCACCTACATTTAAAATGCGTTTTATAAAAACATCTCTTATGTTATCAAGTATGTTTGGAGATAATAACACGTTCATACCGTGATGAATAATCCCTGCTTGATGACTTGCAATATCAAAAACTGTAGGTCCGATGATTTCATCATGTTCTAATGAAGTTGATGTAATAATTGCAAGTGATGCCTCTAGGACATTGGTTGCATCATGGGTGCCACCCAAGCCTACTTCTATCACTGCAAGATCCACTTCATACTTTTTAAACATGAGTAGAGCAAGCGCTGTATCTTGTTCAAAAGATGTCAATCCATTATCAAGCATCTCATTTTCTAAGCTGTTAAATTCTTCTTGGATATCTTTGATGGTTTCATTTTGAATCAAAATATTATCAAATCGTGTCATGGTATATGGTGAAAAATAAAACCCTACTTTTAATCCTTGTTGTATCAACATCTGAGATAAAAAATAACTTGTAGATCCTTTACCATTTGAACCACCAACATGAATGGTTTGATACGTTTTTTGTGGATTTTTATATCTTTCTAAGAACTTTTTAATTGCAATTGTATCCACTTTTATCTCCAATCAATTGGTTTTTTTTGGTTTAATATCAAATATTCATTGGTTTCAATAAATTGTTTTGATGTTAAAAATCCTCGGTAAGATGAAAGTGGTGATGGGTGAGATGTTTTGATGATTAAATGATCACCATCAATATCTTCCTCAAATTGTTGAGCAAAACTACCCCATAACAAAAAAACTAAGTGGTGATGCTCACGACTAAGTTTACGAATGAGTGACTTAGTAAGTAATCGATAAGCCTCATCTTGATGAGATAAAGGTTTCCCCTCAATCACACTCAAATACGAATTCCATAAAAGGACGCCTTGATTCGCATATCTTGATAAGTCACCGTTGGTATCATCCACTTCAAACCCATTGAATTGAATCGCTTTAAAAATATTTTTAAGTGATGGTGGTAATGGTTTTTTTATGCAACTAAAAGCAAGTCCATTTGCTTGACCTTCTTGATGATAAGGATCTTGACCTAATATCACAACTTTCAACTGATCATAAGGTGTCACTTCAAGTGCATAATATCTTAAATGTTTAGGTGGAAAAACACGAAAATTACGCTCATCTTTTTCAATTCGAGCAAGTACGTTTTTCATATAAGGTTTTTTTAATTGTTCATTCATCCATGCTTTAATCGTCATTATTACTATTATATAATATAAAAAAAAAGAGACAAACAAGTTGTCTCTTTATGTGTATTATTTAATGAATGAAGCGAGTTTTTTAACAGTTCTTACTAATTGTGAAGTATAACTCATTTCATTATCATACCAAGCAAGTACTTTTACAAGTTGCTTGCCATTCGCTTCAACGATTTGAGTTGCTAATGAATCAAATAATGAACCGTATGATGTTCCAATGACATCTGATGAAACGATTGGATCTACTAAGTATTTTAAAGTTTCACTTTCTTGAGCTTTAACCGCTGCATTCACTTCTTCTTTTGTCACATATTTTTTAAGTTCAACAGTTAAGTCAACGATTGAACCAGTTAACGTAGGAACACGAAGTGCAGTTCCGTCTAAACGACCTTTTAACTCAGGAATCACAAGACCAATAGCAGCTGCTGCTCCTGTAGACGAAGGCACGATATTAAAAGCTGAAGCACGTCCACGTCTTGAGTAAATACCACCTTTGTGAGGACTATCGACATTTGCTTGATCAGCTGTTAAAGCATGAACAGTTGTCATAAATCCTTTTTCAATACCAAAAGCATCATTTAACGCTTTTGCAATTGGTGCTAAACAGTTGGTTGTACATGAAGCACCACTAATGATGTTTTCATTTCCGGTTAAAATATCATCATTAACATTAAATGCAACAGTTGGTACATTTCCTTTAGCAGGTGCACTGATGACAACTTTTTTTGCACCAGCTTCTAAATGCCATCCAGCTTTTTCTTCATCTGTGAAGAATCCAGTACATTCTAATACTACATCTACTTGAAGTTCTTTCCAAGGTAATTCTTTTGGATCTTTAATTGCTGAAATAGGAATTGATTTTCCTTCAACAACTAAATTAGAACCTTCATAACTGACGGCATCAACTTTAAAGTTACCTTGAGCTGTGTCATATTTTAATAAATATGCTAGCGTTTCTGCATCTGTTAAATCATTAATCCCTACAACATCAAATTGTGGGTCTTGAGCTAACAAACGAAATGCTAGACGACCGATACGGCCAAAACCATTAATTGCGACTTTTATAGCCATAATATTTATTTCCTCCTCGAAATTTTTATCACTTATATTCTATCATAGACATATCAATATATCTACAAACATCCTTAAAAACAATTTGTGTAAACGTTTTATTAAATCGTAAATTTTCTCATGTTGTTTGTTATAATGTTTATATATGAAAGGAGACTGTTATGAATCATAACCATGAACTTGAATTTAAAACCATCATTTCTGAAGCAAACTATACTTCACTTATTGAAAATTATGTGTTAAATGATAACATTTTCCTTCAAACCAATCATTATTTTGACACTAAAGAGTTAAATTTATCAAATCAATCTATTGTTTTAAGAATTAGACAAAAAGGGAATCGTTTTTTTAAACTTACCATAAAAAGTCAACAAGAAGATAATGCATATGAATCTCATATTTTATTAACTCCAGAGCAAGCAAAAAAAATGATTGAAGATGGATTTGAAACGAAAGATTTTTTCAATGATTTAGATTACCATGTCTATTTTGTAGCATCTATTCATAATTTTCGTGCTTCTATGCCTTATCATCAAGGAGTCATGTACATCGATCGCTGTGAGTATTGTGGAACGGTAGACTATGAGCTTGAATATGAAGTCACTGAATTTGAAGAGGGTTATCAACAGTTTCTACTCTTTTTAGAAAAACATCAAATTTCAAAGATAAATACGAGAAGAAAAAGTGATCGTGCACTTAGTTGCTCAATTCATATTAAAAAATGACCTTAACAAGGTCATTTTTTTATGAATTTAATTCTTCACTTTGCATTTCATCAAAATAGCGTTTTAAAGCAGTTTGGTAATCACAAATTTCTCCAGTTGGACAATCGATACCCATAATGAGTTCTCTAAGACGTTTAGGAATAAACACTCTTATTTCTTCTTCATTATATCCAACTTGCATTTTTTCACCATCTAAAATAATTGGTCTTTTGAGTACAGAAGGATGGTCAATGATGAATTGCTTTAACTCACTCATTTTCATATCTTCAACATCAAGTGATTCTTCTTTAAATATTTTAGAACGTGTAGAGATAATATCTTCGAACCCGTTTTCAGCGTTTGATAACATTTTATCAATATCTTCTATTGTGATACGTTGACTGAAAAGATTTTTCTCATCATATTTAATTTTGTGATCATCTAACCATTTTTTCGCTTTCCGACAAGATGAACAACTAGGTGTTGTAAAAATCGTAATCATGTCTTCCTCCTTTAAAGAGATAGGTTTCATCCTATAGCACAACATAGGTTATCGAACATACCTGCGAAGTCATTATATAACGTGATATGTCATGATGCAACCTCAATTTGACATTTTTGTAACAAATTACATATTTTTTCATTGTTTTTTTCATAGTTAAGGCGTTTTTTTGTTATAATAAAATAAATTATTCGAAAGGACATCAATTATGTCAACATGGAATTTAACCCCATTTTATGAGAATGAAGCGCTCTGGGAAGAAGGTTTTCAAGAATTTAAAACTTCAGTTGAAACATTAAGTTCATTTAAAGGCTCCCTAAATACAAAAAAAGGTTTAAAAGATTTTTATGTTTTTGAAGAAACATTAACTAAGTTATTTTATCGTTTATATGGATATATCCATCTTAAAAGTGATCTCAATCTAAAAGATCAATCCTTACAAGCGAAAACTCAACAACTCATGGCTGTCATTTCAAAAGTCAATCAACTTTCATCTTTTGTAAGCCCCGAACTCATTGGTTTAGGAAAAGATCACGTCATGTCATTACTAGAAGGCGATGACTTTTTATCAGCATACCGCTTTCCATTAGAAAAATTATTTCATCAACAAGCACATGTTTTAGATGAAAAATCTGAAGGCTTGCTCGCTAATTTTTCTTCAACTCGTCGATTGCCTTCTTCTTTACACCAAGCACTTGCAATCATTGATAGAGAAGATGAAGAAGTGACTTTTAAAGATGGTTCAGTTAAAAAAGTGGGATCTTCAAATTGGACATCTCTCATTGGTGAACTTGATAATGCTGAAGATCGTAAACAAGTTTTTGAAGCAACATTTAGACGTTATGAACAAAATAAATCCGCGTTTGCAGCAACTTACCAACTCGTATTAATGAATTTAAAAGCGAATGTCCAATCAAGAGGCTATGGTTCTTCTTTAGAAGCAGCACTTCATGGAAATAATATTCCAACTTCAGTGTTTCATAATCTAAAAGATGTGGCTTATGAAAACACAGATCCAATTAAAAGATATATGAATATTCGTAAAAAACATCTTAATTTAGAGGATTATCATACGTATGACCGATTTTTACACCTTGTTAAAGACACCAATAGTTATCCATATGAAGAAGCAAGACAATTATTTTTTGATGCATTAGAAGGGTATGATGAAGAATTCAAGACAAATCAAATCGAAGCTCTAGCTGATGGTTATGTAGATGCGTATCCAAAAGATGGGAAAAGAACAGGTGCGTATTCTTCTGGTTTATATGGATTTCACCCTTATATCCTTTTAAATCATGATGATACATTATCTTCAGTAATGACACTTGCTCATGAAGCTGGACATTCTGCACATACGATATTTTCAAATGCAGCCCAACCAATGGCAATTGCAGATTATACGATATTTGTTGCTGAAATTGCATCGACATTTAATGAGCAAGTCTTACAAGATCATTTAATCAAAATTGCAAAAACAAAAGAACAAAAAATTGTTTTATTAGAAACAGCAATCGATAGAATTATGGCAACCTTCTACCGTCAAACATTATTTGCAACCTATGAGTTTTTAGCAAATGAAAAAGCAATGAATGGTGAACCAATCACATCTGAATCACTCTCACAAATCATGATTGACCTTTATAAACATTACTATGATTTAGATATTACAAAAGAAGTATATAAACCTTATGTTTGGGCATATATTCCTCATTTATTCCATACACCTTACTATGTATATCAATATGCAACATCATACAGTGCCTCTTTTAAAATTTATAGTGATGTTAAAAATGGTGTCCCGAATGCCATGGAAAATTATAAAGCCATGCTTAAATCAGGTGGTAGTGCCTATCCAGTTGATCAAGCAAAACTCGCTGGCGCAGATTTAACTCAAAAAGAAACGTTTACGGCAGTTGTAACAAGATTACACGAATTATTAGATGAATTAGAAGCTGCATTAGCATAAAAGGAGCATTATGAGATTAGTCTCAGGAATTAAACCAACAGGTGGACTAACACTTGGTAACTACATCGGTGCAATCAAACAATTTGTACAACTTCAAGATGAACTCAAAGATGCTGAGATGTTTATTTTTATTGCTGATTTACATGCCATCACAACACCGATTGAGAAGCAAACACTTAAAAAAAACATTAAAGAAATCGCAGCTTTATACATTGCTTGTGGCTTAGATCCTGAAAGAGTCACACTTTTTGTTCAATCAGAATTACCAGAACATAATCAACTCGCTTATGTGATGGAGTCGACAGTATACATGGGTGAACTTGAACGTATGACACAATTTAAAGATAAACGTCAGAAACTAGAGGAAGGCTTAAGAGGATCATTATTTACATATCCAGCACTCATGGCTGCAGATATATTATTATATGATGCTGATCTTGTTCCCGTTGGTGAAGATCAAAAACAACATTTAGAACTCACACGTGATCTTGCGATACGTTTCAACAATTTGTATGGTGACACGTTTGTTGTTCCAAAAGGATATCAACCAAAAACTGGTGCAAAAATTAAATCGCTAACTGAACCCACTAAAAAAATGGATAAATCTTCAGATAATCAAAAATCTTATATTTTATTACTTGATGATTTAGCTCAAATAAAAAACAAAATCAAATCTGCAGTTACTGATTCTGATGGACATATTGCCTATGATATCGAAAACAAACCAGGAATCTCAAATTTACTCACTATTGATGCTTCCCTCTTGTCAACAACAATTGAAGAGCGCGTCAATTTCTATAAAAATGTTTCGTATCAAGATTTTAAATTAAGCGTAGCTGAACATGTAATTGATGCTTTAAGACCCATCCAAGAAAAATTCAATGTCCTTATCAATGATCCAAAGTTAGATGACATACTTGATCAAGGTCGAGATAAAGCAAAACAAATTGCTTATAAAAAAATACAAAAAGTATATAAGAAAATAGGATTTTTAAGATAAAAAAAAGACATCAATAAATGTCTTTTTTTTATCTTTTAATATGTAAATGTGTCAATGTTGCTGTGACTTCACCATCATACTGAGCATACGTTTTCTGAGTAGACTGAATGAGGATTTCTGACGCTTTATAAAATGAAACATACGATTTAAATATTTTGTGCCAACCTAAATAAATTGTCGGGAAAATAACAAATAACAACCATTTAGGACACTTTTTAACAACCACCACTTCTAGCGTTTTATGATTTCTATTTGCTTGTGGTGCAATTTTCATGCCACCACCAAAATATTTAGAATGCATGACTGCAATAAGCCATGTTGTATCAATATTAAAAAATGGTTTTTGATCTAATTTAAGTTTTGTTTGTATTGGTTTAAAATTTTTTAATCCTTTTAATGTGGCTTTAAAAAACCCTAATTTGGTTTTTTTTGAACGATTTTCTTCAACAATATGACCAACATACCCATCAAGTCCCAATCCAACACCATTGATAAAGTACTTTTTTTGATTGTTTTCAATAACATGTGGTAAATCTTTTAACGCTTCTTTGACGGGAATCATTTTTAATCTTGTTTCCATACTTCTTAAAAAATCATTACCTGTACCGGCTTGAATCATATATACTTCTTGTTTGACAAGGTGAATTTGAACACGATTGACAAGTTGATGAAGTGTCCCATCTCCGCCAACAATGATAAACCGATCTTCTGTTTTAAATTGACCTAGAAATAGATACGCATCTCCAATTGTTAAGACATCTTTAAAAACGACCGCATGACCTTCTTTGCGAACCATTTTTTCAATTTTATTTAATAATTTTTGATTGTTTCCTAATCGGGATTTAGGATTATATAAGATTATTGTCATGGTTTAATTTAAAATGATGAGTCCGTATTTTTTCTTTCCTCTTCTTAACACAATAAATTTCTCATGATATGCATCTATATTTGAGAATGTGTACGCTGAATCTGTTATTTTATTCCCATTTACAGAAACTGCTTGATTCATAATGAATTCTTTTGCTTCTCTTTTTGATGATGCGAGATCTAATGCGATAAGTGCGTCCATAATGTCCACTTCTTCAGTTGTTTGTAAAACTTGAGCTAAAACTTTAAAGTCATCTTTGGTTAATAAGTCAAATGTGCCTTCAAAAAGTGCTTTTGTTACATTTTCTGCTTGTAATAAACCTTTTTGTCCATGAACCATCTCTACAACTTCTTTTGCAAGCACTTTTTGTGCGTGTCTTAAATGTGGCGCATTTTCATGATCGTCCATGATCTTTTTGATGTCCTCATTAGAAAGTAGTGTTAGCATATATAAATAATTTAATACATCAGCATCACTTGCGTTTAAAAAGTATTGATACAGTTCATATGCTGATGTTAAACTTTCATCTAGCCATAATGTACCTGATTCAGATTTACCAAATTTTGTACCATCAGACTTTAATAATAATGGGGAGGAGAGTCCTAAAGCCTCACTATTTTGATTTGTTTTTCTAATGAGTTCTAGACCCGTTGTAATGTTTCCCCATTGATCAGACCCACCAAATTGGATTTTACATTGATGATTGTTATATAAATGCAGGAAGTCAATTGCTTGAATAAGCATATAAGAAAACTCGGTATATGAAATACCCGTTTCTAATCTTTTAGCA
>JAURNN010000003.1 GCA_030830185.1 Bacillota bacterium
GAAATCAGTATTTTCAATATGGAAATCTTGATGCATGATTTTCATCCCATTTTTACTGATTGCATCAAATAATGTATTAAAATCTTCAGTAGATCCCATATGCGCTCCATGTGCTGCAATAAGTGCAGCTTCTAAAGGATTTGCATTACCAAAACAATTAAATGGGTCTCTAACATTATCTGAGCCTATAGAGATATTTATACCATGATCATAAACAATTGATTTGATTGGTGTGATACCTCTTCTAATATTTTTAGTATCTCCTCTACCCTGAAGATAAAGATTCGTACTTGGAAGTGGAACGATGTTGAGTTCTACTTCTTTTGCTTTTTTTAAGATAGGATTTACAACTTTTTTATCATTAGCTGCCAATGAGCAGCAATGTGCAGCAGTGACTCTACCTTGATAATTATATTTTTTTGTTAATCTGATTAAATCTTTAATCGTTAATGTTTTCTGGTCATCTGTTTCATCGATATGTGCATCAAGATCAACATCATATTTTTTAGCTAGTTCCATCAGTTTTTCTAGATGTAGCTTTGGATTTGAATCAAATGCTGGAATACCACCTAAGACATCGGCACCTTTCTTAAGTGCAAGTTCTAGATATGAAAAGTTATTTTCGTTATCTAAAAAGCCTTCTTGAGGAAAAGCGATGCTTTCAATAACCATCTTATCTTTATATGCATCTCTAAGCTTATGAATGATATCTAAGCTTCTTAATTTAATATTGTCATCGATATCAATGTTGGTTCTTAAGTATCTAGTACCATGTGCATAAGCCATATCGATGACTTTTTTCATACGTTCATAGATGTCTTGATCAGACATCGTTGGTTTATAAGTACTCATGATCTTGATAGCTTCTTCTAAAGTTCCTGATGTATTGACAACCTTTTCACCGATAAGTGCTTTATCAAGATGCATATGTGTATCTGTAAATCCTCTTAAGACCATACGACCTTCAAGATCGATAATATCTGTTTGATCGAATTGTTCTAGACTTTCTGTAAGTATTTTAACCTTATTTAGTTTCACTAATAGATTAACCGTCTTATCTTCGTGAACAAGATAAGCATTTTTCAATATAAACATTTTCATCACTCCTTCATGTTCATTATATCTTTATTCATAAATGACTTCATTGTTTGTTATCGACAATAATAAAGATTGTTTATATGGTATATGTAACAATTCATGAGGGATTAAAGAAAAAGAACTCATGGGAGTTCTTATGGGTTTATAAAGTGAGTTTGTTACTCATTAAAGAAATGAAACGTTTTATCTTTAATGGTTTTATCCCCTAAAATGTATAGTGTCATTTGGGCTTTTAGTTTCGTTTCTGGTGACGGGATTTGCGTAAGTATGTTTTGATATTCAGCTGCTATAATCATCCCACCTGTTTGATCATAAAAATTTAGGGATTCTATGGTTTTATTGACAAATGGTGAATCATCATGGATTTCGTATATGAAATATGGAAAAGGAAAGACATCTTTTTCATAAATGCTAACGATTTGTTTAAATTTCTTTTCAAGTTGTTGATTGATTTTAGCTGATTGTTCTAGAAGCTTAGCAGC
Source organism: Bacillota bacterium (assembly GCA_030830185.1). Classification (GTDB taxonomy): domain Bacteria; phylum Bacillota_I; class Bacilli_A; order Acholeplasmatales; family Acholeplasmataceae; genus UBA8290. Next base: position 1,581 of record JAURNN010000003.1, read on the forward strand.
TTCTTGAACAGCATTTTTATTTGATCTCTGATGCTCAAAGTGTTTGATGTATGCTTTAGCATGTGTATTTGATAAAACATAAATACCACTTCTTTCCTTAACTGTAACAACGTTATAGTTAGAAAGAAGCTGCATTGCTTTTCTTACTGTTTCACTTGAGACATTATATTCTGATGATATTAAAGATCTTCCTTTTAATTTATCGTTTTCTTTAATGTTTCCTGATACAATTCTTTTAGCGATTAAATAAGCGATTTCTTCATATCTTGATATATGTTCACTTGATTTCATAAGATCCATCCATTTCAAATGTTTTTATATTTTTATTATACCTTGATTTTAGAAACATTTAAAGCCTTATCTTCCAAAGGTTCATAAGATTTGAGTTTATATATAAATATATAACCAAATCCTAATAAACCTAAAATAGATATGTATAAATATAAGGTATCCCCTAAAGCATCGATAATCGATCCAGATATTAATGTTGAGATGATTGCACCTAATCCATAAGCAGTAAAGATCATGCCATAAACTCTTGCATAATAGTTTGATCCGTAATAAGCTTTGATCATAGATGGCATAATCGATAACCAAGCACCTAAATTAAACCAAAATAATCCATAAGTTAATATGTATAAGAAAAAGCTTTGTCCTTGATTTAAGATGCCCATGATTGCAGCAAGCCCAATTAAAGATAAACTGATAAGACTTGGTTTAATCAAACCAAGACGATCGATTAAATATCCAAATAGAGGTCTAGCAAACCCATTGCAAATTGCAAAAATCGATAAAGATAAAGTCACAATCTTATCGTCAAAAGCATAATAACTAGCTCCTGCTTGATAAGATAATCCAATCATCATCAAACCAATTGCGGTTGTAATCATGAAAAGACCATAAAGCATATAAAACTTATGTTTGAGTAACTTATCTAAAACAAGAGGTTCTCTTTGTTCTTTTTCATCAAAATGAAACTTATAAAATGCACCAAGTGGGAGCTGTGTTAATAAAAAGATAGCCGCAAATATCAAGAATGTCTGATCAAGGCCAACATTCACTAATAAAACTCTGCCAATAGGTGCTGTAATTAAAGGGGATAATCCAAAACCTAATAAAACAATACCTGTATATAATCCTTTTTTTTCAATATGTGATCTTTGAATGATATAAATAGGAATCCCATAAACCATCCCGACACCAGTACCTATGAGTATCCCATAACCTAAGATTAACAGTAAGAAATGTGAAGCTATACTTGAGATCACAAATCCAAAAATAATCATCATCGTCCCTAGAATCATCGTTGATCTTAAATATTTTTCATTTAAGAACTTTCCTGTCATCATCATTGCGAGTGCATAAAAAAGGAGTGAAAACATATATGGAAGTCCACTTTCTAAAGTGGATAGATTATAAATTGATTCTACTTCTGTTCTAAAAATACTATACGAATAAACTGTTCCCATATTGAAAGCATAGGTTTGATACAATTGTATCAGGCCTTTTTTGTTGTTTTTCATTCTCTAAGAGAAATTGTCTATTAGACCTATGTCTATGATAAAATAAATCAGAAGGAGTTGATTTCATGCCAGAGTATAACAAATATTATCAAAAAAGAGATTATTTTGGGGAACCTTATCCAGAACTATTAGATTATATAAATCGTTTTGATAGAACCAATAAAATTATTGATTTGGGTTGCGGACAAGGGAGAGATGTAATAGCCATTGGTCGAATGGGTTTTTCTGTTATGGGAATAGATATCTCTGACGTTGGGATTAGCCAACTAAATGAGATTGTTAGGAAAGAAAATCTTGATGTAACAACAGCAGTGATGGACTATAAAGCATACAAAAACCTTCTGGATTATGATATTGTTCTAATGAATTCCATGTTTCATTTTTATAAGAATGATATAGAAGAAGAAACTAAGTCATTGTACTGGGTATTGAATGAACTAAAATCTAACGCAAAGTTATTTTTATTTGTACAGGAAAGCAAAAGTAGAATTAATTTGATAAAAAAGATCTTAATGGGTATGGATTTGGTGATTTCCATAGAATTTGAAAAATCAATTCTCTATGAAGAATTTAATAGCAATTTTTACTTTTTTGTAATACGAAAAGGTAACTAAAAGAAGACTATTTCGCAAGGGTATTCCTGATTAACTATCGATTAAGGGTTCGATACCCAACAATAAGTTGATAGTTGAATAACCTATTTTGACACATTGAAATTGCTGGTTAAAAAATCGAGAGCACTTTGGTTTGTGATATATAAATTAAAAAGGAGTTGATTTTATGTATAAAGGTAAATTAGTCTTCTTTTCTGGAAAAATGGGTGCAGGAAAGACAACATATGCAAAAAAATTATCTAATGAACCACATACAATTTATCTATCGGAAGATGAGATTTTGTCTTCTTTTTATCCAAGTGAAATTAAAAATATAGAAGACTATATATTATACTCAGAAAGAATCAAACCTTACATTATGAAATTAGTAAAAAAATTAACTGAAAATGATCTAAGTATTATTATGGACTTTCCTGGGAATACAATTAAACAACGAGAGTGGTTTAAAATGCTGATTGAAGCATGTCAGGTAGATGGCAAACTAATCTACTTAAAAGTTGCTGATGAAGTTTGTATTAAGCAGCTTCTAAAGAGAAGGCAAGAAGAACCTGCTAGACATCAGTTCGATAATGAAGAGATGTTCTATAGAATAACAAAATTCTTTGAAGAACCTTCTGATAAAGAAGGCTTGAGATTAGAAATTATTGAGAACGAAACCTATTAAGCCGTCGGTCAAGGGTTCGATATCTCACATTATGAAGACAGTGGAATAACCTATTTTGACACAAAAAAATTACTACTAAAAAAATCCAAAAAATAAAACCTCTAAACTAGGCCATAATTAAGGGGTGTAAAAATGTAGCAAAATAGGTCATACAACCCATTCAATGATCTTAAGTTTAATACAATTGTATTAAACTTTTTTATTTTTCAAATGTTATAATAAATCAGATAAGGAAAATCAAGAAATGTTTAATATAACGATAAAAGAAATTCAATCAATATGGGTATCGTATGTTAATGTTGAATCAAATTTCATATTAGTATACCCTTCAAAAAGAAAAAAACAATGGGCGATTTTATATATGATCTCGAAAGATTTTAATATGCATCAAACGTATTCTGAAAAAGAAGTGGATGCCGTATTAAAAGCGTATCATGAAGATTATGTCAGACTAAGAAGAGATTTGATTGATTTAAAATTTTTTATAAGAACAAAAGATGGTTCAATCTATGAAAAACAAGCAGTAAGCCTTTAATTTTTACATATTAAGGTGTATAATAGTCATGGTTTGGAGGCTGACATGAAAAGAAAAACAAAAATTGTATGTACATTAGGACCCTCTGTTGATAACAGAGAGATGATTGGTAAACTGATAGATGCCGGTATGAATGTCGCGCGTCTTAATTTTTCGCATGCGAATCACGAAGAGCATAAAAATCGTATTCAAATGGTTCGTGAGATTGCCAAAGAAAAAGGACGTATCGTCGGGATACTTGCAGATACAAAAGGACCAGAAATACGAACAGGAAAATTTGAACATGATGCAGTCACGTTTAAAAAAGGTGATATTGTTGATGTTGTTTCAGAAAATATTGTTGGAACAAAACAATCGTTTCATGTCGACAGTCAAGAACTATTTGAAGACATTCAAGTTGGACAATATATTTTAATTGATGATGGTAAAATGCGTCTTGATATATTGGAAAAAAAACCTGGTGTATTAACGTGCAAGATATTTAATAACGGTGTCATAAAAACCAAAAAAGGTGTGAATGTCCCTAATGTTAAACTCTCCATGCCATTTGTATCACAAAAAGATAGAGAAGATATCATCTTTTGTGCACAAGAAGGCGTTGACATGTTTGCACTATCATTTGTCAGACGCAAAGAAGATGTCTTAGAAGTGAAAGAAATTTTAGCGTCTGTTGGTAAACCATATATTGAAATCATTGCAAAAATTGAAAACCAAGAAGGTGTTGATAATTTAGATGATATTTTATCAGTCGCGGATGGTGTGATGGTTGCAAGAGGAGATTTAGGTGTTGAAGTTTCCACACAACTCGTTCCTATTTATCAAAAGAAAATCATTACACGTGCCAATGAACTTGGTAAACCTGTTATTACAGCAACACACATGTTAGAATCTATGATGCATAATCCAAGACCGACAAGAGCTGAAGCAAGTGATGTTGCGAATGCAATCTTAGATGGATCCGATGCGATTATGTTATCTGGTGAATCTGCAGCTGGAGATTATCCTATTGAAGCAGTTCTTACCATGGATACAATTGCAAAAGCGATTGAAGAAACCATCAATTTCCAAACAAGACTTAATAAAATGTCTGCATTTGCAAGTCAAACGGTTTCTGATGCAATTGGCGTTGCCGTTGCTCAAACAGCATTAACTTTGCCTAAAGCAGAAGTTATTATGGCGTTTACTGAAACAGGTGGTACGGCAAAACGTTTATGTAAATTTAAACCATCTGTTCCAATTGTAGCGATTACCAATAGTGAAGAAACTGCAAGAAAACTTACCTACTATTTTGGCGTCCATGCAGCCATCC
>JAURNN010000027.1 GCA_030830185.1 Bacillota bacterium
TAAAGGGAATTTAAATGAAATGGTGTTTAAGACCAATCCGATATTTACGCTTGCGCTATCATTAACTCCTGTACTCATATTTACAAAAGATTTGAATCAATCAGTCGTTATTAGTATCATACTGTTAATCATTTTAACGCTAGCAACAATTATATTTTCAATTGTTAATAAGTTCATTCCTGAAAATATGAAAAATATAACATGGCTTATTCTCTTTGCTTTTTTGATCACTTTTTCAGAAATCATCTTACAAGTGATTGACCTAACGATGTATGAAACCTTAGGAATATATGTACCACTATTGTCATTAAGTGGATTGATTCTATATCAAGCATTGGTAAAAAATCTTGAAAACAATATTGTAAAAGACACTTTACGTGCAAGTATCTTTGGACTTTCATTTATGCTTTCAATGGTAGTCATATCAATTTTAAGATCTATAATCACAACAGGTGCAGTAAGACTATTTGGTATTCAAATGCGTCTTTTTGATGTTGTTTATAGTTTTACTTTATTGGATAGTGCATTTGGAGCTTTTGTATTGTTGGGGTTACTATTAGGATTTTTTCGATCAAAAATAACTAGAGGTGAACAATCATGATTGAGTTTACAACATTCATTCAACTTTTAGTAGCGTCATTTTTCTTAAATAATATCATTTCGACATATTTTATAGGAATTGAAACACTCTCTAAATTAGAAAATAAAATTGAAAATGTATTTAAAAATACGATTGCCTTACTTTTAGTTTTGCCTATTGTAAGTGTCATGAGCTTTTTAATTTATCATGGATTGCTTTTAGAAATGAATGATTTAGGTGAAACTCTAAAGGATTATACCTATTTTCAAACGATTCTTTATGTTTTCATCATTATCGTTATTTCTTTAATCGTCACATTATTGATTCAAAAAGTATTTCCAAAATTGCATGATTATCTTGGAACAAGTTTAAAACACATTACTACAAACACTGCAGTTCTAGGTATATTATTACTAAATATTTTAAGTGTTGGTAGTGTTGTAGAAAGTTTCATATTTGCAGTCATGATGACATTGGGTTATGGATTTGTTTTATTAATTGTAACGTATATAGAAAAACAATTAGAAAAAGCACCGCTACCAAGTAATTTTAAAGGCTTACCACTACAATTTATAATATTAGCTATTATTGCGCTTATTTTTAGTGGATTTGGAAATTAAGGAGACAACATGAATCAAAAAGCAAAAATTCATTTAAAAAAAGAAAACCCTAGAGTGAATATACGAAATTTAAGTATCATGGCGATTCTATTATCTGTATTATTACTTATTGCAGCATTTGTATACACGCCCTATGTGTTATTAATGGGGTTAGTTGCAGTGATTACAGGTGTTGGTTTAGAGTATGCTTTTACAAAAATCAGAAAAAGACCATATAAATTAGATGCCGGAGCATTTATCACGCCCCTTATCTTTGTATTATTAATGCCACCACAATTACCATTATATATGGTTATTATAGGTGCATTTTTTGGTGTTTTCTTTGGGAAAATGATATTTGGTGGTAATGGAAGAAATATATTTAATCCAGCAATCACAGCTTACTTGTTTTTACTAGTGACTTTTCCTTTTGACGTTGGTGCAAGTTTCATTGACCCAATCACAGGAAGCATCGTAGAAAATATCAATCTAGCAGATGCGACATTTACAGGAACAACTGAACAATTATTTGGATTACTATTAGGTCAATATGCAAATTCAATTGGTGCAACTTTTGTTTTAGGTGTTTGGATTGTAGGTGCAATTCTATTATTTTTAAAAGTTGCAGATTGGAGAATTCCACTCACTATTTTAATTTCAACTGCTGTGTTTACTGCAATATTTGGCAATTTTTATCCTGGTCAATTTAGTAATGCATTTGTAGCTTTATTTCAAGGTCAGCTTATGTTTGTCGCGTTTTTCGTTGCTACAGATCCTATCACTGCCCCTAGAACAAGTAAAGCTAGAATTTATTATGCGATTGGTATCGCATTAATCACTGTTATTATTCGTGGACTCGCTAATGCTGCCGAAGGTATTGTATATGCAGTGATCATTATGAATGCTGTTGGACCAATGTTTGAACCCTTAGAAGTTATACAGGAGGAGAATACCAAATGAATCAATATATAAAACTATTGATATTTATTACGATTGTTGCATTTTTCACTTCATTTGCATTTATTGCTATGGATCTATTGTTTTCTGAGAAAATTGAACAAAATCAAAACAAGGCTTACTATACAACAGTTTTAGATCATAATGAAATTGAATATGAGGATGCAACGGTATTTGATATATTTGACGCGAGTATTAACATAAACACTTTTCAATATAATGGTAAAGAACTAGTTATTTATTCAGATACGAATACTGGGAATGTTTCATTTATATTTGGTTTATTTGATGAATCTGGTGTTTGGGGAGATATTATTGGTATTGTCACTCTTGATGCATCTTTTCAAACCATTGTAAATATTAGTGTGTTACAGCAAGAAGAACAACTTGGTAAAGATGTTTCATCAAGAGGATTTTTGGACCAATTCGTGGGTCTTCAATTAGATGTTAACTCACTTTCTCCTGTAATCGTCGGTTCAATTGGTGACAATGGTGACTTACCGAATGAAGTTGATCAACTTGCAGGAGCAACAGGAACATCAAATGGCATTCAGAATATCATTAATGAGAGTTATTTTATTTATAGAGATTTGTGGGAAAGTAGGAGCGAATCATGAAGCTTATAAGGATAAGATATACGAAGTGGTATAACATCTTAAAAAATGGAATGAAAACAAATAATCCTGTTTTCGTCGCTGTTTTAGGTATTTGTAGTTCACTAGCAATTTCAAACACCTTACCTAATGCCATCGCGATGGGTTTTGGTGTGACTTTTGTGACGATGTTTAGTTCAATGTTTGTGTCAATGTTTAGAAATTTCATCCCTGCAAAATTGCGAATAGTGACCTACATGATTATCATTTCTACATTTACGATTTTTGTTCAAAAGTTTTTACAAGCATATTTTCCTGATATTTATGCATCTTTAGGGGCTTATGTAGGATTAATTATTACTAACTGCATCGTCATGGGTCGCGCTGAGGCATTTGCCATCAAAAATCCTTGGAAGTATTCAATCATTGATGGATTTTTTAGTGGTATGGGTTATACGTTTGTATTAGTTTTAATATCGATTATACGCGAGCCATTGGCATTTGGAACGATTTTTGGATATCGAATCATGCCTGAAAACTTTACAGTATGGGCATCTATGGGAACAGCTTCTGGCGCATTTTTCATTGTTGGATTGATGATCTGGTTACTTAGAAATTGGGCCAAATCTTATGAGGAGGCGTAATCTATGTTAGATTTTTTTATATCCACGATTTTAAGTAACAATATTGCACTTACATTAATTTTAGGAATGTGTCCACTTATTGCAATTTCAACAAATGTTAAAAATGCAAGAGGAATGGGGATCGCAGTTGTTATTGTTGTTACACTTACCGCTGTAATTAACTATCCAATTTATCAATTATTAGTATTAACTGGAACAACGGATTTAAGTTTACTTACATTTATCATCACAATTGCTGCTGTTGTTCAAGTTCTCGAAATTTTACTTGAAAAATATATTCCTTCATTATATAGTGCATTTGGTGTGTATTTACCACTTATCACTGTGAATTGTGTTGTTCTTGCTGTAAGTCAATTCTTTGTTACTAGAGATTATAATTTTACAGAAACGACAGTATTTGCATTTGGATCTTCTGTTGGATGGTTACTTGCAATTGTATTAGTAGCAGCAATAAGAGAAAAATTAACCGTTTACGGTGATTTACCTAAAGGATTAAGAGGTCGTGCCATTGTGTTTATTATTTTAGGAATTCTTGCATTAGCTTTTTCTGGCTTTGCAGGATTATCCTTCTAGGAGGCAATAAATGAATATATTTTTACCACTCATTATTTTTGGTATATTAATTCTCATTACAGGGCTACTTATTTTACTTGACTATTTACTTGGTGGTAGTGGTCAAAAAACGATTATGATCAACGGAGATACTTCAATTGTTGTTTATGGTGATGATACTGTCTTATCAACACTTGCACAAAATAAAGTATTTATTCCATCAGCATGTGGGGGTAAAGCGACATGTGGAACATGTAAGTTTAGACTCGTAGACAATGTACCTAGTGTTAAACCAACGGAACAACCATTTTTATCACCTAAAGAGGTAGAAGATGGTGTTCGATTATCATGTCAACAAAAAGTGACTGATAACATGCATATTATGCTACCAACGGAATTATTATCAGCTAGAGATTTTGAAACACTTGTTGAAGTCGTAGAAGATTTAACTTATGATATTAAGTTGATAAGATTTAAACTTATCGAACCATCAACTGTAGATTTTAAACCAGGTCAATTTATGCAAATAAAAGTACCTGGTATTGATGTCGTAAGAGCTTATTCTTTAGCATCTGATCCTTCAAAAAAAGATTTTGTTGAAATGATGATACGTTATGTACCGAATGGGCAAGCGACAACTTTTGTTCATAAAGCATTAGAAGTTGGTGACAAAATTACGCTCACTGGACCATTTGGTGATTTTTACTTACAAGAGAATTCTGATAAACCAATAATCTGTATTGCAGGTGGATCTGGAAAAGCTCCAATTCGTTCTATTTTATTTAGATTAAAAGAACTTGGCATGAATAGAAAAGTGAAATATTTCTTTGGAGCAAGAGCTGTAAGAGATTTATATTATACTGAAGAATTTAATCAACTCTCTAAAGAATTCCCAAATTTTGAATATATTCCTGCATTATCAGAGCCTCTTCCAGAAGATAATTGGCAAGGTGCAACTGGACTTATTACAGATGTGTTAGATCGTATGATTGGTGATTTATCTAATCATGAGGCCTATTTATGTGGATCTCCGGGAATGATTAATGCATGTATTAATGTTTTGAATAAACATGATATTAAAAAAGAAAATGTGTATTACGATAAATTCTCATAAAAAAAGTACCTATTTAGGTACTTTTTTATTTTTGATTAAATATAAAACAAATATGATTAATGCAATAATTGTTGAAATAATACCAGCAACAACATGCGAATAATAATTTTCAAAGACTTTTAAAATTCTAAAACTCACAGAGATTAAAACATATAAACTAATAAAAGCTGAACTTGAATAAATAAATGCAAGTCGTAATCTCATTTTTTATACTCCTTAATTAATTTGTTATTGATATATAGCGTTATTAAAATGGCATATATGATTTTATCAAACCAATCACCTATCCAAATAAGATGGAGGAATAAAGAAAAATAAATGAGATAAGATGCTTTTTGGATTGTTTTCCAGTCTCTCGGATTTATTTCTCTTCTGATTGTCTTAAATGAAATGATGGTTAGAGGAACCATCAATGCATAAGAGGTGATTCCAAATAAATTAATTCCTTCAAAAATACTAAAAAGATGTAAAAAAGCATGTGGAGAAATAAGAATGAATCCAATGATAGAAAAAGTACCGCGCGTTTTTAACATTAATCGAGTGATCATCCATTTTTCAGGAAAGACACCTGCAAACATAATGATTATGAATAGCGCAATCGAGACGTAACCATGATTAAAATAAATGAAATAGTCTGAAGAACTATAAATGAAACTTAAGATTGCTAAAATTGTTGAAATAATGTATAACATAATTTCATGTTTAAAAAACTTCGGTTTTAAGTATAAAATCAAAAGTATTGAAAAACTTAATAAAACGATGTTAATAGAAATTGGGAATACATTGATCACGATGATAAATAAAAAAAAGAGCAATATTGTTGTCATTTTTACCTCATTAAGCAAATATTTCAAATGTATTCTAACATATAATGTATATTAATATTAAGAATTGAAGTTAGTAAAGTAGATTTGATAAATCGACTTGAAAATAATACACATCAAATTATAATTGAATTTGATAGGTGACTAAGGATGACGCAAGATGATTGAAATCAATTATGATAAATATCACATGAATTGTTAGATGTAGTAAAAATATTATCTTTCAATTTCAAAATAGGAGATTTAATAAATTTTTATTCTTCACGATAGGACTTAATATCAATTTTTGGATTATAATAGGTATATAAATAAGAATTAGGATACTAAACATAAATAAGGAGATCTAATGGAAGCTATTTTTAAGGCTCAACGTTTATTTTTTTTATCTCAACAAACAAAACCATTTGAATTTAGATATCAACAACTAGAAAATTTAAGAAATGCGATTATGAAACACCAAGATGATATTTTAAAAGCCCTTCAAAAAGACTTGCATAAATCGACTTTTGAAGCGTATGCAACAGAGATTGGTTATACTTTAAAATCAATACGATTTGTTCAAAAAAGATTAAAGTCTTGGATGAAAACCAAGAAGGTGAAGACACCTTCATTTCAACTATTAACAAGCTCCTATATACAGCCAGAACCTAAAGGACAAGTGTTATTAATTGGACCATTTAACTATCCTTTTCAACTTGTGATTGAACCCCTTATTGGAGCGATGGCTGCTGGGAATACTGTGATGATTAAACCAAGTGAATTTACACCAAGTGTTGCAAATGTCATAGAGAAAATCATCAGTGAAACATTTGATGAAAATTATATTAAAGTATTTCAAGGTGGCGTTGAAGTCAACCAAGCATTACTAGAATTACCTTTTAATCATATCTTTTTTACAGGATCAACTAAAGTCGGTCAAATCATCTATGAATTGGCCTCAAAAAAGTTAATCCCTGTCACACTTGAACTTGGCGGTAAAAGTCCTACCATTATCGATGAAACTGCAAATTTAAAAGTGACTGCTAGACGCATCATTTACGGTAAGTTTTTAAATGCGGGGCAAACGTGTATCGCTCCAGATTATGTTTATGTTCATAAATTAATCCAAAAACCATTCGAAAAAATTTTATTAGAAACATTAGCTGAGTTTTATCCTGATTATGAATCGATGACGCATATTGTATCAGATCAACATGTTGAAAGACTTAAAAAACTCATCGACAAAAAGAAAGTCATTCACGGTGGGAACATCACTGACAAACACATTGAACCAATTATTTTGAGCAATGTCACTTGGAAAGATGCCGTCATGCAGGATGAAATATTTGGACCAATTTTACCAATTTTAACGTTTGAAACGTTAGATGAAGTCATTGACGTTCTACAAAATAAAGATCAACCACTTGCACTCTATATGTTTTCAAACAATAAGAAAAATATTAAACGGGTTTTTAATGAGCTATCTTTTGGGAATGGTGCTATTAATGATACCATTATGCAAGTTGTCAATCCACATCTTCCGTTTGGTGGTATTGGAATGAGTGGATTTGGTCAGTATCACGGGAAAGCTTCGTTTGATGTGTTTTCTCATATGAAGACCTACATTAATCACTCCGTCAAATTAGATCCACCGATTGCTTATCCACCCTATACGAAAAAGAAAGAGCAATTTATTAAAAAAGTACTAAAATAAAAGATGCACATGAATGTGCATCTTTTATTATGTTAAATGAATATGTGCTTCTTTTAATATTGTTGCAGATTTTTTAAGTAATACTTTTTCTTCATCAGTGAGTTTAAGTTTGACGATATGGTGAATCCCGTCTTTATTGACAACTGCTGGAAGTCCGATAAATACTTTGTCACAATCATATTCATCTTCATTAAGTACAGATAAAGGAAGAATCGCATTTTCATTATTGAGAATCGCAACAACGATTCTATTGAGTGCCATTCCAATACCATAATATGTTGCTTGCTTTCTAGAGATGATTTCGTATGCTGCTCGTCTGACATCATTTTCAATAACTTTTAAGTCTTCAAATTTTAAGGTATCAATGGTTTCAATGACATCACTAATCGGCTTCGAGCCAACATTCGCATTTGACCAACTGACAAATTCACTATCACCATGTTCACCTAATATATATGCATGGACATTTCTCACATCAATATGAATCCGTTTGGCGATTTCATAACGAAGTCTTGCGGAATCAAGGGATGTTCCACTACCGATGACTTTTGATTTAGGTAAACCTGATGCTTCATAAACCACATATGTTAAAATATCCACCGGATTCGTTGCAACTAAGAAAATTCCATTAAAACCGGATGCCATCACATCTTTAACAACGGATTTCATAATCGCAGCATTGCGTTTTAATAAATCAAGTCTTGTTTCACCAGGTTTTTGATTGACACCTGCAGTGATGACAACGATATCTGCATCTTTACAGTCACTATATTCTCCTGCATAAATATCCATTTTTCTAGGCGCAAATACCAAACCATGATTTAAATCCATGGCTTCGCCAACTGCTTTTTCTTTATTAACATCAATTAAGACAAGCGTTTCAAACGTTCCTTTATTAAGTGCACTATATGCAAAACTCATACCGACAAATCCGGTTCCAATTAAGACGACTTTACTCATTTTAAACTCCTTAAGACGTGTTTTTCTACTTGTTGACCTGATAAAACAACCATTGGCATGCCACCACCAGGATTGGTAGATCCACCTACAAAGAATAAGTTGTCATAAAAAGTAGATGTTTTTGGAACCTTAAACCCTAAATTCATTTTACGATTTGCTTCAACACCATAAATAGAACCTTTATTCGAATAATACTTTTGTTGAATGATTTCTGGTGTCCATAATTCTTTTGAAACGATGTGTTTTCTCAAATCGGTAAGACCCATACGTTCTAATTTTGTTAAAATAGCCTCTTCAAACTGATCATATTCTTCTTTGGTAAAAGCTTGATCACCATTCATGACAGAAATATGAGGTAAAATTTTAATAATTTCATGTCCTTCAGGACCTTGAGATGGGTCTGTTTTCATCGGTGCAACTAAATAAATGGTTGGATCACCTGAAAGCTTATGTTTTTTAAAAATGTTTTCAAAGTTTTGTTTTAAGTCTTCTGAAAAGAAGAAGTTATGGTGCGCAAGTTGTGGATATGTTTTATCTACACCTAAATGTAGAGCAAAACCAGAACATGCAGGACCATATTTTTTCTTTAATATTTTTAGTTTTTGATCAGGCTCTTTCGTAATTTTTTCATAAAAAGGAATAGCTTCCATATTGGATACAACTGCATCGACATTTAACATAGAGCCATCACTTAATGTCACAGAGACAATTTTACCTTTTTGTTTCTTTACAGTTAACACTTCAGTATTTGTTTTGACAGTGATATTAAGTTCAGAAATGAGTTTTTGCATTCCAATAGAGGCTTGATACATGCCACCTTCCACATACCATAATCCAAATTTCCACTGGATATAAGGAAGTAAATTCATTACTGCTGGTGCGTCATAGGGATTAGATCCAACATATTTAATGAAATAATTCATAATATCAATTAAATAAGGATTAGAAATATATTTTCTAATACCTCCATCCATGGTTCTAATGTAATCACTATCTTTAAATATTTTTAAAGGGCTATAATATTTTAATGTCTGAAGAATTGTTTCTGCTTGGTTTTTAAATAAAATATCATTGGTAAAATCATATAATTTTTCAGTGTACTTATAAAAATCTTGAAGTTCTTGATAATCTTTATCTGAGATATTTTCTAAATCTTTCATACCTTCAAGCGTATCTGTTAGATCAATTACTTTTCCATCTTCAAAAAAGTTTCTCCAGTGTGGTGCAACAGAAACAAGCTTAAAGTAATCTTCTCTATTTTTACCGTGCATCTCAAATAATGAATCAAAATATTGAGGCATCGTAAAAATAGAAGGTCCTAAATCAAAAGAGAATCCGTCTTGTTCAAGTACGTTTAATTTACCACCTAAATGTGGATTTTTTTCAATCAACGTAATATGAAAATCTTTATGTTTTGCAAGTGTAATTGCTGCACTCATGCCGCCTAATCCACCACCAACGATGACAATTTCTTTCATGATTCCTCCTAGTATATAAATGGTATAAATTTGTATCTAGAGTGTTTCCATTTTTTGTAAGACTGTCCTAACGATGTCTCTAAAATGTTCTCTTCAAGCGTCATTCGATGATTTAATATATAACCCATGAGTAAGTATGCAAGGGGAGTTAAAATGATGTTACTAAAAAATAAAGGGACGCTTGTTGATAATAAAAACAAACCTAAATATAACGGATGTCTTAAAATTTTATAGGGCCCACTTGAAATGAGTTCATGAGTGTCGGATATAGCAACATTTCTTGTGAAAAATCGTCCTAAATGAATAATTGAGACATATCTTAAAGATAACCCAAGGATATATAATGTGATCCCAACATAATTAAGTATGTTTTGTACGGTTTGATTTTCAGTTGTACCTATTTGTAACCAACCAAAAATAAAGTTAAGAACAATAATAAGTAAGATAAACTGTAAAATAAAGAAAAAACTTTTTTTCTCTTGTTTGGATTGTTTTTTTAGATGAGAAGGAAAAATGACAAACTCAACAATCCATAAAATGGTCACAATATAAAAAAGATAATATGGCCATGCATTGACGAAAAAAAATGATAACATAAAGACCTCTATTGCTAATATTATATCATGTGAAAGGGTGATTAAGTCATATCATAAGAAGGAATGATACTTTATGATAATTTATGGATTTAAACTATGCTATAATATAAAAAAATTAGGAGATTCGTGATGAATAGATACTTTTATTTAGTAATTGGACTTATTTTAGCAATGTTTATATTTGAACTTATTGTCTCAATCTTAAACTATCGATATAAAAACCAACCGATTCCTGAAAATGTTCAAGGATTATATGATGAAGAAAAATACAAAAAATGGCTCTCATATTCGATGGCAAATTTCAAGTTTGGATTAGTTTCTAATACCATTTCGACACTCTTAATGGTTTTACTTTTAGTTTTCGGCGTATTTGGTGAAATCGAGACACTCGTAATTGGGATGAGTTCAAGTTCGTTGTTACAAACGTTATTTTTTCTATTTACATATTTTTTAATCACCTTTATATTAGGCATTCCATTCAGTTATTATCGAATTTTTAAAATCGAAGAAGTTTTTGGATTCAATAAGGTCACTAAGAAATTATTTGTTGTTGATAAAATAAAAAGTCTCATACTCACCATTGTTTTTGGAGGCGGCATCATTAGTCTACTTTTTGTCATCTTTGATGCATTAAAAGAAAACATTCGGAACTTTGTTATTGGCGCGTATGTCGTGATTTTTGTGGTCATGTTAGTCTTATTCTTATTTAATGGGCTATTTGTAAGACTATTTAATAAACTCACGCTATTAGAAGAAGGATCTTTAAAGACAAAAATTGATGAACTGGCTTCAAAATTAGGATTTGAAGTGAAACGTATTTATGTCATGGACGGGTCTAAAAGATCTACTAAACTCAATGCATTTTTTAGTGGACTTGGTAAAACAAAAGAAGTTGTATTATTTGATACATTAATTGAAAAATCATCAGAAGATCAAATATTAGCTGTTTTAGCTCATGAACTTGGTCATGCTACTCATAAAGATACATTAAAACTTTTATTTCAACAACTATTTGTGATCGGTATTTATGTTTCTATTCTAGGGTTTATCTTATCTACAGTTGAGCTGCATACAGCATTTAGTCTTTCTGGTATCAACTTTGGATTTGCAATTATTTTAATGGCAATCTTATTATCACCTGTAGATACACTCATAGGACTTGTATCAAATTATATTTCAAGACAATTTGAATATAAAGCAGATGCCTTTGCAGCAAAACATACCTCTAAAGAATCAATGATTAGTGCACTTAAAGTATTAGTCGTTGAAAATTTTGCAAATCTTACACCGCATCCTTTATACGTTAAACTCTATTATAGTCATCCAACTATCTCTGAAAGAATTGCTTCTGTTTTAGCATCCTAATATTTTACATATTTAATAAGCGATAGATAAGTTATCGCTTATTTTTAATTTGATATGTTATACTAATCATGTAATACAATCTTCAGGGCAGGGTGCAATTCCCGATCGGCGGTAAAGTCCGCGAGCCTACGGGCAGGATTTGGTGAAATTCCAAAACCGACAGTATAGTCTGGATGGGAGAAGATATGGTTTTTTAACCTTATTTTTTACTTTTCTATGCCCTGAAAATGGGCATTTTTATTTTATTAGGAGCATAATCATGAATGATGTTTACATGAATAAAGCATTAGAACTTGCTGAAAAAGGTGGACTTAATGTCAAACCAAATCCTCTTGTTGGTGCAGTTATTGTTAAAAATAATCAAATTATTGGTGAAGGGTATCATCAAGAATATGGTCAAGCCCATGCTGAGATCAATGCTTTTTTAAACGCTAAAGAAGATGTTACTGGTGCAACAA
>JAURNN010000028.1 GCA_030830185.1 Bacillota bacterium
AAATACTTTTAGTTTTACAAGCAATTTTTACCAGTTTTGTTGCACCACCTTACAACATGTTAGACTTATCTAATTTGTATATTCACCCTGATAGTCAAATGGCATATACGATTGAAGCCATTGAAGTAGAAAAAGATCAAATTTATACAATTGTCATCGATGAAGCTTCATTAGGCCAACATTTAGATCACATTAGTGACTTTGAAATCGAAATTGAAAGTCAGTTTTATGATTTTTATGTTTTTCAATATGATGTTGAGAGTAATCGAGCATATGTTAGTTTTTCAGCAAAAAGTGAATGGATGTATATTCATCAAATTCCAGCATCTTTTTATGGCAGTTTTAATATTATGATGTATCAAGGAACTTATGAGGATTTCATTGGTTTTGAACATGTCCATACACCTACATTATCGCAATACACGATACCTTTACAATCATTAGAAGCTTTAGCACTATACAATGTGCCATTCGTAAGTAGTGAAGTCATTTTATTAGAAGAAACGAATTCATTTCCAAAGTATAAACTATATAAACATAAAGATGCACCTTTTTACTATTTAATAAACTTTCAAATATATGATAGAAAGCCACCAGTGATTTATGGTCCAACAGAAATTTTAGTTTATCAAAGTCAAGAACCACTTTCTGATGAGTATATCATTAATCAATTTAATATCACTGATCTGAATAATTTCACCGTAAGTATAAGTCTCAATCAGTATAATCAAACACGAACACCAGGTAGATATCAAGTAAAGATTCATGCAGTCGATACGAGTAACAATGAAACAACATACAACACATTTATTAATGTCATCGATGATACAGTTTCTGAAATTGAATTAAGGCCTTATGTTATAGAAACTTCTATTTTCAAAACTTTAACGCTTGAAGAAATTTATGAAATATTAGATGCACACTTAAATCAACTCAATATGCCATATGAAGGATTGGAAGTCGTATTAAACACATATTCTTTATCGAAATCAACTCCAGGAAATTATGAAATTTATTATGATGTCATCATTAATGATCAAACCTATGATGGTCTCTTGCAAGTCAAAGTGAACCATCCAATAGAAGAAAAAGCTGTACAGTTTGGACTCATCGGACTTGCAGGTATTCTCGGTGGTATTGTTTTTTTAGGTGCGAGAAAACAACTTAAGAAAAAACGTTGACAAGAAACTTCAAAACGTATATAATGACTTTTGCGCGGGTGTGGCGAAATTGGCAGACGCACTAGACTTAGGATCTAGCGCCTTACGGCGTGCAGGTTCAACTCCTGTCACCCGCACCACTTAAAGTCAAAAAAAGAGGCAACTGCCTCTTTTTATTTTTATTAATAAGAATCTTTAATTTAGTTTTAAAAATATAGACAAATATCATATAATAAGTACGAATAACAATTTAAAGTCAATTAACATTAAGAGGTGAACCATGTTAGAAGTTGGAACAATTGTAAACGATTTTTCATTACTTGATAGCGAAGGAAACACTAGAAAATTATCTGAATTTTACGGTAAACCATTAGTCATCTATTTTTATCCAAAAGATGATACACCAGGTTGTACAACACAAGCTTGTACATTTCGTGATCAATATGAAGATTTCACATCAAAAAACATTCAAGTGATCGGAATCTCAAAAGATGATCCAATCAAGCACGCTGCCTTTAAAGAAAAGTATAACCTCCCTTTTATATTATTATCTGACCATGAATCAGAAATTTGTGAGTACTTTGGTGTTTGGGTTGAAAAAAGCATGTATGGAAAAAAATATATGGGAATTCAACGTGCTACTTTTGTTTTAGATGCTCAAGGGATCATTACACATGTCTTTCAAAAAGCCTCACCTGAAAATAATGCTCAAGATATATTAAATGTTTTATAATATTTGAGGTAAGCATATAATTCAGTGTTGATAAAAAAGTAAATAAAACGTAAAAAAGTGTTCTTACGAAAGGATGCTTTTTTATTTCCTTTGACTTTTTTAGCTTTTGTTATAAAATAAGAGATAAATATTTTTACTAGAGAGGTAGAGAGGTAAGACATGAAAATGAAATTTTGGTTAAGACCCGTAATTTTGATGACACTTTTAATTGTTTTAAGTGCTTGCGGTGAAACTGTTGAAAACAGTGCACCAACAATATCTGGTACAACAAATCACAACGTTGAAGTTGGTGATACTTTAGATTTACTAGATAACGTTATTGCAACAGATTTAGAAGATGGAGATTTAACGGCATCAATTATTTTAGTTGATGATACACTCGATCTCGATTCAGAAGGAGAGTACTCGGTAACATACCGAGTTACAGATTCAGAAGGAGAAGTAACTGAAGTATCTGTCACAGTCACTGTTACTGCTAAAGCAGAACTTACTGATGCTGATAGAGCTCAAGAAGATTTAGATGCATATCAAGCATTTTTAGCAGCAAATCCGGGTAGTTATGATTTTATTAAGCGTGGTGAAGTTCATCGTTCAATTATAACGTGGAGATCAACATCACCATATTTATCTAATGAAGGCGTTTTATTACCACTTCCATACGGTATGGATGCCGCAACTGCATCATATGTAGGGACATTCGTATATCGTAATGCAAGCGTGAGTGCAACTTTCGAGGTTGATTTACAACCTGCTTCGCCAGTTGTTATTGCAACATCACGTAACGTGCCTTTTGAAAATACGACGACTGAATTTGATGTAGCAGATGGACAACTTACATTATTCTTTGAAGAAGATGGGTATGTACCATATGTTAAGGTTACTGATTTTTTTGATTTATTAGAAGGATTTGTTGATCCAGAAGTAGAAATTACCGTGACTACAGAAGGTAATGTCTTAACAATGTTTTACCAATATTATGATGAAAATGAAGATGTCACTTATGATTTAGAGTTAACCATTGATGCTGATGCTGACACAATTTCAACAAATGATCCAGGATTTTACTGGGCGTATATTTATTCAACTGAAACCAATTTCGGTAGACATATTGAATATGATTACGATAATCCAAATGCTCATTACTATGAAGGTGGCGATGTTGTTTATGAACTTGCGAAATATAATTTAGACATCGTTGTCCATGAAGGGGAAATCGTTTTACCTTATTATACTGTCAACCAATTGTTTGCAGGCTCAAGTTATTACAATGTTTATTATAATAACCAAAAACTATATGGTATATATGGAACACCTGCAGATGACAGTGACGAATACATGGATATGAAAACGTCAAATATGAACGGAAAAGATTTCCCTCATGACCTAGCAGTTCATAATTTTAATGTTTTAGCATTTAATTTAGATTATTTTTATGGATTAACCGAACTTTTAGAAATTGAATCCTTTTATGAGATTATGTATCCTTTAGGAGCAAGATTATTATCTTCAGATCCCGCAACATTTGAACTTGCATTAAGAGAGTTATTATTAAAAAACATTGATGAACCTCACACATCTTATGGATACCCTGGTTATTTCAACGAAGTGAATGACGCAGGTCCACCAGTCAATACATTAAGTGTATATGGTACGAGATTTCAAAACTGGTATTATGACGGTTACATTGATGTTGACGACGCGATTGGTGCAAAATGGGGTGAATCATCAGATGGGTCATGGAATGCGTATTCAGGACTAAGACCTGATTATTGGTTCTTGGATGATGCTAAGACAAGTGTTGTTATCACACTAAATGGATTTAGAACATCAGACATGGAAGAATCCGCGACATTTGATCACAGTATTGTTTCTGATATGTTAAAAACAGAAAATTTATCACTATTACCAAATATTGTGGGGTCAACTAAAATATTTTATTACAACCAATCAGATAATGCCGATAGACAAGTAAGTATGTTGATAAAAGGATTAGATGAAGCATATCTTACAACATATGGTGCATCTCTTGAAACGGCAGGGTTTGCTAAAGTCATTGAAGATACTGTTAACCAATCTAAAAAAGATGGTTATTATAGCATCACTGTTGGTGGCGTCTCTTATATGGTACAACTGGCATATGATGATGAAAATAGTTTATTTTATGTAGGAATTGCAAATCAATTACCAACATCTTACACGGCAGAATGGCCATTTGAAGTAGACATCGAAGCGATGATTGATGGAGACAGTGCTGTTTATCTTGAAATGGTGATGGATCGAGTGACAGCAGAAGCACCAAACCTAGTTAATGCAATGTTAGACTTAACTTGGAATACAGGTGGCAATGTTGGTGCACTTTATAGAGTTGTCGGATTTATTACTGACGAACCTTTCATGACTGCTAGAATTAGTGGTGATACTGGTGGTGCATCAAGTAGTTTTGTTTATATAGACGGAGTACCAGTTTATAAAAACCTCAATTGGGCACTTCTAACTTCACCATTAACATTTAGTGCAGCAAATTCATTAGCAACGATTTTCAAAATGAATGACCTAGGACCAATCATTGGACTCACATCCGGTGGAGGAGCATCATCTATTACACCAATCTTACTACCAAGTGGAACATCATTCACAACGAGTTCAAATAGTGTTGGTGCGATAAGAACAGGTTCAGGAACAGATGAAGATCCATATGTCTATGAAAATAATGAGTTTGGTATTACACCAGATATTGTGATTGATATCGAAGATATTTACGATGAAGAAATACTCATCACTGCATTTAATTAAAGTAAAATAATAACGTTACAAGGCTTATAAACACTTAGAAAACGTTTTCAATGCATTTTAAATAAATAAAAAGATTGAAAAAAAGTATTTTTTGGTATAATAATTAACAAATAATTAAAAAAAGGAGATTATTAGATGAAAATTTCTAAAAAATTATTAGGATTATTCATGTTATTATTCGCTACAGTGCTGTTAGCAGCTTGTGGTGAAGAAGACCTTCCTCCGGTATTTGCTGGAGTAGGTAATGCATCATTTGCTGTATTTGATGAATTTGATCCACTAGCTGGAGTCACTGCAACTGACGTTGAAGATGGCGACTTAACAGCTGCAATCGAAGTCACTGCAAATACAGTAGATAACTTAACAGCTGGATCATACTCAGTATCATATTCGGTTGAAGATAGTGCAGGGAATGTTGCGACTGCAACACGTTCAGTAACTGTGAACCCACCAGCACCAGAAGATTATCCATTAGCACAATATCAAGAAGGTGTAAACTTATCTTTCTTAGATGGTGTTCAAAAAGATAAACTATTTGCTGCTGCTGAATCATACTTATTAGAAAATGTATTAGCTGGGGTTCCACTATATACCGGAGCATCACGTGTCATGTTCTCTAACCGTGTCCAACTATTTTCTGAAGAATTTAATGGGGTATTAGGATTTGGTACTGCATTCTCACAACTTACTGCTGATGACTCAACAGTAGAAATGCTACCAGGGCAAATGGGTACTGCTGGACAGTACACTTATCGTTCATCATTCTCGACTAACCCAACAACATACAACCCATGGTTAGCAGATGATTCTGTATCTTCAGACTTCATTGATACCTTTACTGGTGGATTTTATGAATTCTTCTTTGATGCATCAAAAACAGGGTATGAAATTTTACCTTCATTTGCAGCATCATTACCAGTTGCTGTTAACCCTGAAACAATCAATGGTAAAGATTACTCAACTGTATGGCAAATTCCATTACGTGATGATTTAACTTGGACGTTCCACCCAGATCTTGATACATCAGGATTTGCAGCTGGTTACGAAAAATTAGATGCTACAGACTGGTTGTGGACATGGAAATTAGCACTCGAAAACCAATGGTTCCGTGCGATTTCAGGTGGTGGTGACTTTATTACTAAAGGTGTTAAAGGTGCTGCTGAATTTGTTGCAGGTACTGGTTCATGGGAAGAAGTTGGTATTTCTATTGTAAATGGTAATACCATTCAAATAGAATACGTTTCTGAACAATCAGAATTTGACATCGTTTATGGTTTCACTGGTGCATCACTTGCTGCACTTAACCAAGAATTATATGAATCACTAGGAACAACACAAGAAGAGCGAGAAGTTGCTTATGGACAAGGTCCTCTATCAGTTGCCGCTAATGGTGTTTACTACTTAGATAAATATACACCAGACCAATTGATTACTGTTGTTAAAAACGAAGATTATGTTGATGCTGATAAATATTACTATACTGGTCAACAATTCAGATTTATTTCTGGATCAGAACAATTATTTGAAGAATTCTTAGCAGGACGTTTAGAAAGTGCATCTGTGCCATCAGCACGTGTCTCTGAATTCTTAAATGACCCACGTGTCAAAACATCTCCAGCTGCAACAACTTGGAGATTACAAATGAACTTGTTTGGAACTGAAGCTAATCGTGATGCTTACATTGCGAAGTATCCAGGTAACGGTATTGATCCTGACTTTGTTCCTGAACCAATCTTGGCTTACAAAGCATTTAGACAAGCTCTATACTATGGTTTTGACCGTTACACGGCTGCTGTAGAAGTTGTTAAAACTTACTTACCAGCGCACACACTCTTTACATCGACTTACTTCCTTGATGGTTCATCAGGATTAAGTGTACGTACAGGTGAAGCGGGTGCTGCTGTCGTTACAAACTTTGGTGGAGACTCAAATGGTTACTTCCCAGATGCGGCTTTAGACTTATTTAAAGAAGCTGTTGCAGAAGCAATTGCAGATGGTTTCTATACTGCAGGAACTGCAGATAACTACACTACTATTGAATTAGGTTTAACATATGCATCAAGTGGTAACACTGCTGCACAAGCAATGGTTGCTGAAATCGAAAAACAATACGAAGAGTTACTTGTTGATGATGTAAACTTTGTGAATATAGACATCGTTATTGCAGACGTCGCTTTCCCAGGAAACTACTATGACTATATGTTAATTGCAAACACTGACTTAGGTATTGGTGGTATCTCAGGGTCATTACTAGATGCACCTGGATTCTTAGATACTTACTCAGATGACAACCGTTCTGGATTTACTCTAAACTGGGGTATTGATACAACAACAGCAAACATCCCAGTATCATATGTAAACTTAGATGGTGAAACTGTCTATGAGACATGGGGATATAACGCACTTGTTATGGCATTAGTTGGTAAAACGTATGTTCGTGATGGTGTTGAACAAGAATCATGGACAGATCCACTAGCACTCGTAAGAGCGAACTTAGATATGGCTGGACAAGTATATGAATCATCAGCAGATGGTACTGCACTTGCAGAAATATTTGAAGAAGCTACTTTAGCAGAATTAGCTGAAGAAATCGGAGCTGACTCAGTTGTTGCGTATACCGTTGTTGCTGAATCAGGAAGAAACTACTTATTTATTATCGAAGAAACATTCGGTGAATATACGTTGTACTCACAACAATCACTAATTACAGATGCATCTGCAGCAGTTGTTGCGTATCTACAATCATATGGATACACAGCAGTTACAGCAACCGCAACATTGTTAGACGATACTACAATTGATGCAAATGAGTATATTCAAGAATTGTATGATACTGAAACGGTAGATGTTGTCATTGATACAGTTGCTCAGTTATTAGCGGAAGAAGAAGTAACAGATGCGAACGCAGTTGTATATGCTGTCACATGGCAGTTAAACTCAGGATCTACTACTTATAATGGTTCTGACGCATTTATCTTACTTAACATTAATGGTTACTTTGTAGTTTTAACTTGGTTATAGTATCTAAATAAATTATAAAAAAAGACCTATAAATTTCATAGGTCTTTTTTTTATTTAATTTTATTTCAATATTATGTTTTTTTGTCTTTACAATAGTATATTAAGTGGTATTGAATTACCTATTATGTTATAATAAACTAAAACATTTAAGGTGATTAATTAATGACAAACTATATATTGCAAAGAGTTGCTTGGATAGTCGTGATATTGTTTACTACACTTACTATTACATTTGTACTTCTAAAACTTGCGCCAGAATTCCCACCAACTAAAAATGATGAAAGAGATACATGGTTAACACGTCAATACAATGACGGTTATTATACTCTTGAAATTTATTCTCGTAGTAACCCAGCTGATATGTTAAGGATTGAAGAAATACGATTAGAAGACGGTGTGAATGCAACAGTTTTTATAGTAAATCCTGTAAACGATTCAACAGTTTTCAAAGTTTTTCGTCGTGTACCGATATTTGAGCAATATTTAACTTGGGCCGAAAACGTAGTAACTGAATGGAACTGGGGGACTTCTACTAAAGTACGTGTTAATGCTGAAGCATTTTCTCTTATTTCATCTCGTTTTCCACTTACGATAAGACTAAATGTGTTGACATTGTTGTTTTATATACCTTTTGGATTTTTATTCGGAATATTAGCTGCACTAAAAAAAGATACATGGGTAGATAATATGATGCAAATTATTATTATTCTTTTCATTTCTTTACCTGCACTAGTTTTTGTATTATTACTTCAAATCGTCTTTGGTTATCGTCTTGAATGGCTACCCCCGTTATTTCCAATAATCGAACTTGAATCTGCTGCAAAAGTTGCATCGGGCTATATTATTCCAGTTATTGCAGCTGGATTACCAGCTATTGCAGGACTAACACGCTTATTAAGAGCAGAATTATCTGAAGTGTTAACTTCTGAATTTTTACAACTTGCAAAAACAAAAGGTCTATCTTATCAACAAGCAGTGGTAAGACATGCAATAAGAAATTCAATGGTTCCAATGATACCAATTATTATCGGATCATTTGCGGGACTATTGAGTGGATCATTTATTTTAGAACAAGTATATTCGATTCCAGGTGTTGGTCGTGTCACACTTCAAGCTCTGGCTGCTGGAAATTATGATTATAATGTACTCATGGTTTCAACAGCTTTTTATGGTGTAATCGGCTTGGTAGCTGTTTTAATTGTGGACTTATCTTATGGGATTATTGATCCAAGAATCAGAATGGGAGCGAAAAAATAATGGCTAAACAATATGACAAATCTTTATTTGCTCTCGTTCAAGAAAACGATCGCTTAAAAGATAAACCTTTACAAACAAAACAACTCACTTATTTTCAAGATGCGATGTTGAGGTTCACAAAAAATAAATACAATGTGATTGCATCCATCATTTTAATGGTGATGATTTTAATGTCTATTTTTGTACCCATTTTAACGCCTGGTCGTTACTATGAAACAACTAACTCTGAATTATCTACATTACCTCCTAGAGTTCCTATTCTAGAATTAGTAGGTATTTTAGATGGTTCCAAGTTATATGAGAATCAACCAATAGACCCTGATACAATAGATCCGGAAACTGGTCTTGGTTATCCTACACTTGGATTTGAATCTGAGTTCATTGATTTCTCTACATTAGAAAATAGTGTAATCGTAGGAAATGATAAGAGTCCGCTATTTATTGGTGGTGTTGTTGAGTTGTATGTAAATACTGGAAGAACTTCAGCAGCAGTTATCTCACCAGATTTGACAACATTTTTCACTAATGATCAAATTGTAGTTGATCTTGAAGCAATGCCAGAAGATGGACAACTAGAAATTTATTTTTCAAGAGTTAACTTAACCTCTTCTGTTGATGGATGGAGTGACGATAACTTAACATTATTAGGCACAATTAATACAAGTGGTGAAACAACACTAGGTGACTTCAATTTAACGAATGGTGCTTCTGGATTTTTAATTTTACGTTATGTACTTGAAACGCCTAGCGCAAACGGTAGAGATAAAATTGTTTTTAACTCTTTATCTATTCTAAGTGCATCGACAAATGAAATTTCTAAAGAATATTCAGGATATAATTTATCGATATTTACATTCTTTGTGCTTGATTCAAGTTCTGAAAACGGTCGATATTTGAGAAACGGTGCAGAAATGGTGATTGCATCATTTAGATATAATGAATATGAAGCTTTGTTTTCAGATAAACCACGTACAATTGGTGCAAATGAATATAATCAAATTTTACTAGACAATCCTGGTATGGCTGAAACAATTACCGTGGATCCTAATAATCCAAATGCTTGGACGTTTGATGAAGGATTCCCGATTGCTGAAGTGACAGGAATCGATAGAATCGTCATTGCTGGAAGAGAATACATTAACTATAAAGTTGCGTTAAATGGAAGATATTCATTAGGTTTTGATGAAACACCTTACTTTTTATTTGGGACAGATGTTTTTGGTAAAGATTTATTCGTACTAATCTGGCTTGGACTTCGCACGTCACTCTTGCTAGGATTTTTAGCAACACTATTTAATATTGTTATAGGTATCATTTGGGGTGCAACCTCTGCTTATTACGGTGGTCAAGTGGATATGCTGATGGAAAGATTTACAGATATTTGGGGAAGTTTCCCTTCTATTACCATGATTGGTATTATTACTGTCTTAATTGGACCAGGATTTTTGGCACTATTTATATTCGTTGTTTATGACGGATGGATTGGTGCAGCAAAAGTAACGCGTTTCCAATTTTATCGATACAAAGGTTCTGAGTATGTACTTGCAGCTAGAACGCTAGGATCATCAGATGGTCGAATCATATTCAAACACATTTTACCTAATGCCTTAGGAACAATTGTCACGCGCGTGGTTTTAAGTATTCCTTCTGTTATCTTTTTAGAAGTAAACTTATCGTTCTTAGGATTTGGAATTGGTAACGGACAATCACTTTCTATTGGACCAATTGAACTTACAGGTACATCCATTGGAGTCATCTTGAATGATGGTCAACAACAAATATTTGCCGGTAATTTATGGCTTGTTATTTTCCCTGCAATGATTGTTGCAATCTTAATGATCACGTTTAATATGTTTGGAAATGCACTTCGCGATGCGCTGAATCCACAATTAAGAGGTAGCGAATAATGAAAAAAGAAAAAGTATTAGAAGTTAATAATTTAAAAATTTCTTTTCGTACGCCTAATGGATTAGTACGTGCTGTAAGAGATATTTCTTTTGATTTGTATAAAGGTGAAACACTTGCTATCGTTGGAGAATCAGGATCAGGAAAATCAGTTACCAATCGTGCAATCATGGGAATTTTAGCTGGAAATGGGATTATTGATGATGGATCAATTATGTATCGTGATCAAGATCTTGCAAAATTAGCTGAAGCAAATTTTCACGCGATACGTGGAAACAAATTAGGGATGATTTTTCAAGATCCACTTTCAAGTTTAAATCCAACGATGAAAATAGGAAAACAAATCACTGAAGCCATGCTTGTCAATGGAAATCGTATAAAAAACAAGATGATAGATATGTATCATACTGAGTATTATGAGTATGTAAACAAAAAGAAAGAATTAGAACTTGCACGTAAAAATACAAAAACGAAAATTTTTGAAGTTCAACTGAATAATGAGTTATCAAAATTAGATAAGAAGTCAAAGATTTCTGAATTAAAACAAGAGTTGAAATTACAACTCAGTTCAATCAAAGTTGAAATTCCGCCATACAAAAAGAAATTTTTAGAGAAAAAAGCGGAAGCAGAAGAAGCATTAAAAGTTGAAACAATTAAAATTAGAGAAGACGAAGCAAAAGAATTAAAAGTACTTAAAAATCGTTTCGCTGATGCTAAAAAAGAACTGTCAAAATTTACTAAAGGTACATCAGAATATGATGCTCATTCAGCAATCGTAAAAGGTATAAGAAAAGAAATATTAAATAACAAAGAAAACTTCAAGCGTCAATTGCATGTTACCAAGAAAGAAGCATACGAACGTGCGATTGAAATTATGAATGAAGTTGGAATTCCAGAACCTGAAAAACGTTTTAATCAGTATCCTTTCCAATTTTCAGGTGGGATGAGACAACGTGTTGTGATTGCGATTGCTCTCATGGCTAACCCAGAAGTACTAATATGTGATGAACCAACAACTGCACTTGATGTTACCATTCAAGGACAAATTTTAAATCTAATTAAAAATCTTAAAAAACAACGTGATTTATCCGTTATATTCATCACTCACGATCTAGGGGTTGTTGCAAATGTTGCTGACCGAGTTGCAGTGATGTATGCTGGAAAAATTGTTGAATATGGGACATCTGAAGATATTTTCTATAATCCAAAGCATCCATATACATGGGCTCTTTTATCAAGTGTGCCAGATTTAGATACAAAAGAAAAATTATTGTCAATCCCAGGGACACCTCCAGATATGCTTTATCCACCTGTTGGGGATGCATTTGCTGACCGTAATCAGTTTGCTCTCAAAATTGATTTCGAAGAACAGCCACCATTCTTTAAAGTTTCTGATACACATTTCGCTGCATCATGGTTGTTGCATGAAGATGCCCCAAAAGTAGAAATGCCAAATATTGTTAAGCAACGTATTGAGAAGTACAAAGCTCAAGAAAAAGCATTTCAACAAAGTAAAGGAGCACAAGCATAATGGCAGATAACAGAGAAACAATTTTACGTGTTGAAGGTTTAAAACAATTTTTTAAATCAGGATTTGGAAAGAATAAAATTATTGTAAAAGCTGTAGATGACGTATCGTTTGAAATCAAACGAGGAGAAGTTTTTTCACTTGTTGGTGAGTCAGGTTGTGGTAAAACAACAACCGGTAGAACAATTATTAAATTGTATAAGTCAAGTGGTGGAGAAGTTTTTTTCCATAATACACGTGTTTTAAGTGATGTTAAGGCAGCTAAACAAGAATACAAAGAGACGGTCGCTTCGTTAAAACAAGAACTAGAACTAGGTAATCTAAATCAAGAAGATTTTAATGTAAAAAAAGTTGATGCTCAAAAAATTCTTAAAGAAGCAAAAAGAGATTCAAATTTTGAAAACATCATCGATGACAATGGTAAAAGAGCAATCAAAGAAATAGAAACTTTTGATGAATATCAAACTATTATTGATAAGTATTCAAAACGTCTTTCTGATGCACAAACTTTAATTTCCACACTTACAGAAAAACTCAATAATTTAGATGCTAAAGATGATAAAGAAACATATAATCAGATAAAAAAAGAACTTTCTGAAGCAAAAAAAGAATTATCACTAAGCAAATTAAGACAAAAACAAGATATTAGTAACTTAAAATATCGATTGATTCATAAAAATAAATTATTAATGCGTAGAATGCAGATGATTTTTCAAGATCCAATTGCATCACTTAATCCACGTATGACCGTAAAAGAAATTATTGCTGAGGGATTACGTATCAATGGTTTTAAAAACGAAGAAGTCATTGAACAACGCGTTGTAGAAGCTTTAGAAACAGTTGGACTTGTTGCTGAGCATGCGAGTCGTTATCCACACGAATTCAGTGGTGGTCAGCGTCAACGTATTGGGATTGCACGTTCACTTGTTGTTGAACCATCATTTATTATTGCTGATGAACCAATATCAGCATTAGATGTCTCGATTCGTGCACATATCATTAACTTGCTCAATGAACTAAGAGAACAAAAAGGAATCACAATTTTATTTATTGCTCACGATTTATCAGTCGTTAAATACTTTTCAGATCGCTTAGCAGTAATGTATTTCGGAAAAATTGTTGAAATTGGTGATAAAGAAAAAATCTTTAGTCATCCAATGCATCCTTATACATTATCACTTCTAGATTCCATCCCTTTACCAGATCCTTTATATGAGCAAAGAAGACAAGCTTCTAAACGCTATAATCCTATGACTGCGCACGACTACTCTCAAGAATTACCAATACTTAGAGAAATTGAACCAGATCATTTAGTCTTATGTAATACCGAAGAATACAATAAATATATGAAACTTTTAGGGAAATGAAATTTTTAAGACTAGTTATTATTTTTATCATTGAAATCGTGCTCGCGCTTTTAATCATGCTTTTAAGAGGCGTTTCTTTTACGATGATGAATTTATCAGATCATTTCTTTGTCATTGGCGTGATTATTGGACTTCCTTCAATAGTTGCCATTACCCAAGCTTTCAGATTATTTTATGGATTCAGATATGCAGCTCGTGTTTTCATTACACCAAATTACAGAAAGATTTACCCATCTTTTAAAGATTTTGAAGAAACTAAAACGGGTGGAGAGAAAAATCATACGTTTTTTGGTGAAGTATTAATAGCAAGCCTTTTAGTGATTTTTATTGCTGGATACTTATCTGGGGTTGTCATGAATGGACGTTAAAAAAAAGCAACATAAACAATTTTTAATTACTTATATTTCATATATTGCAACCATCATAGCTACCATTAGTGTAGCTATTTTATCTTATGTACTTTTTCAATCAGACTGGGCGTATTTAATTATTTTTATACTACTTTTGATTTTATTATTCGCTAGTTATCGCTTTAAAAAAGCACTATATTTAATCATTCATCGCACTTATATGGAAAATATACTTGACGATGTGATTGATCCAATCGATTTAAAACCTGATTATGATACCATTGATGTTCAAAAGAAATTACTTAAACAAGACTATAAGTTACACTACACAGGTAATCAATATGTGGTATTAGTTAAAATTGTAAAAGACACACAAATTAGAAAAATTTTCCAACATTACATTTTGCATGTTGCAGTCATTTTATTCGATTCCAAATTAACATACTATCAAACACAAGTCGATAATTTGATTAATGAAATTCAGTTTAAATCTCAAACAGAAGACAAAAAAAGAATTGATCGATTGTTGATTACACAATATAAACAAGTCGATGAGTTTAATGAGAAAGAACGTTTAGCGATTAATGAAATTATTTTTATTAAAACAGATAAGCACATCGTATCAACGATTAATGTTGGATTATTAAAATCACCACCGATTGCACTTATGCTTGCTTCAAAAACATTTCGACCTTCAACATACTATCAAATACATTTAGATGATATTTACGATGCTTTAAAATAAAAAATAATCCATGACATTTGCCATGGATTATTTTTTTAATTTCAATCTAATTTAGTTAACCTGTAATGATACATAAGTAGTAGTAGAATAAAAGAAAGAGAAGCACTTACCGAGTAAATTCTATAACTTAGGAATCCTGTTAACTCATGAAACAACAATAATCCAATAAGTAACATAAATATTGGTTTAATCAAGTGAAATAAAAACCGGTGCGATAGTGTCATATTTACGATTGAAGATGGCTTGTCTTTATGTTTGTACCAATGATAACTCGTTAAATATCCAACTGTAGAAAAAATAAACAGTAAAATACCTAAAAACATCTCTAAAGATTGCACGAAACTATATGTAATACTTAATAAGTTAATTGATAAAAAGCTTGAAATCATGAGTAAAAACCATAAGATTGGAATCATAAGCTTATATAAAAATGAATCGTATTTCTTTAATGGTTGTTCAATCACTTGAATTGTGCTTGCTTGATAATATAAGCGCATGGTCCAAAGAGACATAAATAGAAGAATAAGCGGTGAATTAACACTTTGAAGAAGACTGACAACATACGATAAAACAGTATAATTATAGCTAGAGAAATCTAAAATGAGTGCAGGGTTCCCTCTTAATATTTTATCTCTAATAATAATTAATGTATCATCAATTAAAATATAAGATTGCAAATAAACACTGATAAAATAAACAATATGTAATAACAATGTCATCAATAAAAATCGTTTGTAGATATGAATGATAAACACAACTTCTTTATGTTTTTGAAATAATTTAATATAAATATAAAAGCCAATCATTAATATAATATGAATCCATAAAAGTAAATCTGAGAGATAAATTTCATCAGGTCGTGTAATCATGATATTCATATAAACTAAATTGAATAAAAACAGTATCAAATAAACGATAACACTATATTCGATGACAAGTAATTTAGATTTAGAGTTATCTACCATATATGACCCCTTTATTTTTTTCGTACATTTCCATCATACCATACTTAAACATACATGTCATGAGTGATTATCAGATTAGCATAAAAGTTTAAAAAAGCAGCTTTTTATACTATAATAAAAGAGAATCATAAGGAGGCTATCATGGCAACATTAGAAATAAAAAATATCCACGTATCAGTTGAAGAAAAACAAATATTAAAAGGTGTCGATCTAACCGTTCGATCCGGTGAAATCCATGCAATCATGGGTCCTAACGGCACAGGAAAATCAACACTTGCAAGTGCCCTTATGGGAAACCCTAAATACGAAGTCACAGAGGGTGAAGTCATATTAGATGATGAAAATATCCTAGATATGGAAGTCGATGAACGTGCACGTGCAGGCTTATTTTTAGCAATGCAATATCCTGCTGAAGTTCCAGGCGTCACGAATAGTGATTTTATGAGACAAGCCATGCGAGCAACAACAGGTAAAGATGTGAATCTTATCGATTTTGCAATGTCATATGAAGGTGCAATTAAAGATTTAAAAATGCGAGAAGACCTTGCACATCGTTATCTTAATGAAGGTTTTTCAGGGGGAGAAAGAAAACGCAATGAAATTCTTCAACTTAAAATGTTAAAACCTAAATTTGCGATTTTAGATGAAATAGATTCGGGTCTTGATGTGGATGCATTAAGAATTGTAGGACATAGTGTCTCTGATATGATCAAAGAAGATCAATTTGGTGTCATTTTAATTACACATTATCAAAGAATTTTAGATTATATCAAACCAACACATGTTCACATTATGATTGATGGAAAAATTGTTTTAACTGGTGGACAAGAACTAATTGCAAAAATTGACCAATCAGGTTATGACTGGGTTCGCGAAGAGTTAGGTATTGATTTTGAAGATAAAGAGGCAAATCAATGATTCAGCTTTTAGATCACTATCAAGCTTGGTTCAATCAAAACATATTGACAGTACCTAAAAATTCAATCATTGAAACTCCGATACATATTACACTATCAGAAAATAGCGAGTATACATTTAATGTGGAATCAAATAGTGAAGTCACATTAATTGTTGAATTTAAAGCATCATTAAAAGATCTTGAAACAATCGTTTTAACGCTTAATGTAAAACAAAATAGTCATGTAAAATATGTTTTGATTTCAGAAGAAAAATCATTCAAAACGAACATTCATCAATCCATTCAAGTAGAAAAAGATGCCAATTTACATGTCATTTCAGGGTTCTTATCACAAAACTTAGAAGCAGATTTGAAAGTGAACTTAAACGGAGAGAATGCGCGTGCAATGGTGAATGCTATTGTTGTCTCAAACGATCAACAGCAGCAAACCGTGGATGTTCATATGACACACTATGCACCACGTTCATACGGTGATATGTATAATGTCGGTATTTCTAATGGTTATGGACGTGTCACACTCAATGGTATTGAGAAAATTGAAAAAGGAATGAAACAAGCAAATGCTTTTCAAACATTAAAAGGCATCATCCTTTCAGACTTTTCAATGGTTGATGTGAACCCTATTTTATTAATCGATGAATATGATGTTAAAGCTGGACACGGTGCAACCGTCGGTAAAATTGAAGAACAACAACTTTATTATCTTCAAAGTCGTGGACTGTCAAAAATAGATGCAGAAAAATTGATTATCAAAGGATATATCAAACCCATTTTAGATGAAATCAATGATCAAGCATTAGTAGACCGATTAGAAACTACGATTTACGAAAGGATTTAATGGAGTCAACATTAAAGAGTAGATTCAAAGCGATCGATAAAAATCCATCGCTTGTTTATTTAGATTCTGCGGCATCTTCATTGAAATTAAATACAAGTCTTGATGCCATGATTGATTATTATGAGCGATCAGGTGCCAATATTGGTCGTGGGAATTATGTGCTAGGGATTGAGACCACGCAAGCATATGAAGCATCTAGAGATATGGTTGCCGCGTTTATTCATGCAAATCAAAGAGAAGAGATTATTTTTACAAAAGGGACAACACAAAGCATGAACATGCTTGCGTATCATTTTGAAAAATTACTAAAAATTGGTGATGAAATCATTACGTCTGAACTCGAGCATAGTGCTGCACTTCTTCCTTTTCAAAGGCTTGCAAAAAATACTGGTACAACCCTGACATATGCCGTCTTAGATCAAGAGCTAAGAATTGATTCAGAAGAAGTTGTTAAACAAATTTCATCACTTACAAAACTCGTTGTTTTAACTTATGTTTCTAATGTGATGGGATATATCACACATTTAAAACCAATTATTGAAAAAGCACATCAAGTAGGTGCATTGGTCATTGTTGATGCAGCTCAAGCAGCACCACATATCCCAATTGATGTTCAAACATTAGATTGTGATTTCTTAGCTTTTTCAGGTCATAAATGTTTCGGTCCAACAGGAGTTGGTATTTTATATGGAAAATATGAAGCACTTAATCAGTTAACTCCATTTGAAGTTGGAGGTGGGATGGTTGATGAAGTCGATTTATATGAACAAACCTATTTTGAACTTCCAGAGCGCTTAGAAGCTGGAACACCACCGATTGCTGAAGTCATTGGATTAGCACCAGCACTCAGGTATATTAAAGACATTGGTCATGAGTATATTCTTAAACATGCGAAATTTCTTCAAAAGATACTTATTGATGAACTTAAAACAAGATCATACATACACATTTACAACCCTAATGCCGATATCGGTATTACCACATTTAATATTAAAAATGTCCATGCTCATGATGTTCAGTCATTTTTATCAGAGCATCATATTGCAGTTAGAACAGGACATCACTGTGCGAAATTACTTCAAAAACGATTTCAAACGTCTGCAACGATACGAGTTTCTTTTCAAATTTATAATGACGAAGAAGATATCAAAAAGTTATTAGAAGTCATTGACAGTGCTTTCCAATTTTTTCAAACTTAAAAAGGAGTGACGATGCAAGACTTATATAGGCAAGTCATTATGGATCATTATAAGTATCCTAGAAACAAAGGACTCATCTCAGACTCTAAGGGACTTTTAATTCATTTAAATAATCCTAGTTGTGGCGACGAAATTACAATCCAACTATTTACTTATAATGATGTCATTGAACGTGTTGTACATGAAGGAAGCGGATGTTCTATATGTTGTGCAAGTGCGAGTGTCATGTCTGTCGCACTAGAAAAACATAACATTCAAGAAGGAATAGACATTATCAAGCAGTTTTACGAACTTATCAAAGGATTACCATATAATACAGATATACTATTTAAAGATGCCGTTGCATTTTCAGGTGTCAGCCAATTTCCAGCAAGAATTAAATGCGCAACATTATCTTGGAAAGCGGCAGAAAAAGGACTAATATCATTACAGGAGGCTTCACATGGATGACAACAAGAAAAAAATAGATGCAATCGTTGGTGAATATCAATTCGGGTTTAAAACTGAAACAACGCCTTTCTACTCAATTCCTAAAGGAATCAGTGAAGAAGTCGTCATTGCAATCTCAAAATATAAACAAGAACCTTCTTGGATGACAGATATAAGAGTCAAAGCATATCAACAATTTGTGTCTGTTCCTAATCCTACTTGGGGACCTGATTTATCATTTATAAATTTTGACGAATTCACGTATTTCATCAAATCAAGTGAACGTGCTGAAACATCATGGGACGATGTTCCTGAAGAAATTAAAGACACCTTTGAAAAACTAGGTATTCCAGAAGCTGAACGTCAATATTTAGCAGGTGTTTCAACGCAATTTGAATCTGAAGTTGTGTATCACAGTACACTTAAAGAACTTGAAGATTTAGGCGTGATTTATGTTGATACAGATACTGCACTTAGAGAATATCCCGAACTTGTTAAAGAATATTTTGGAAAAATGATTCCATTTAACGATAATAAATATGCAGCACTCAATACAGCGGTATGGAGCGGTGGGTCATTTATTTATGTTCCAAAAGGGGTTCATGTTCCCAAACCATTGCAATCATATTTTAGAATCAATAGTGATCAAATGGGACAATTTGAGCGTACATTGATCATTGTTGATGAAGGTGCTTACGTCAACTATGTTGAAGGATGTACTGCACCAACATATACAAAAGACTCCTTGCATGCTGCCATCGTAGAAATTGTTGTTAAAAAAGATGCAACATGTCGTTATACAACCATACAAAACTGGTCATCGAATGTCATTAACTTAGTGACTAAACGTGCCTTTGTTTATGAAAATGGACACATGGAATGGATTGATGGAAACCTTGGGTCAAATGTCAATATGAAATACCCTTCATGTGTTTTATTAGAACCTTATGCAAAAGGAACAACCATATCAATTGCTTTTGCAGGTAAAGGTCAACATCAAGATACAGGTGCTAAAATGATTCATGTTGCACCAAATACAACTTCAACTATCATCTCAAAATCGATTTCACGCGGTGGTGGAAAAGTCAATTACCGAGGAAAAGTAGACTTTGGTAAAAAAGCAAAAGGTGCAAAAGCACACGTTGAATGTGACACGATTATTTTAGATGATTTATCATATTCAGATACCATTCCTTATAACAGCGTTAGAAATAGTGATGTGTTCTTAGAACACGAAGCTACTGTTTCAAAAATCAGTGAAGATCAACTCTTTTACTTAATGAGCCGTGGTCTTTCGGAAGAAGAAGCAACAGAAATGATCGTCATGGGATTTATTGAACCTTTCGCAAAAGAATTACCAATGGAATATGCCATTGAACTTAACCAACTCATTAAACTTGAGATGGAAGGGTCAATTGGATAATTTAAGAAGCGTATTTAATACGCTTTTTTTATTAGAAATATGTTAAGATAACAACATAGGTAACTCATGAAATATATTCTTTTTAAACAAATTGATACAAATGATGTGGTCATTGATACATTCATGGAGAGTCAATTTTCACAAGTAAATAAAATCGTTTATAAAAATCATGTCATTTATACGTATGATGTGACATATGTAGATGATTTAAAAGTTTTATTTGAAGATTTATCAGGAGAATTATTATCTGATTTTTTAGTATACATGTCTCCTTCGATAGATGAAAAATCTCTATTTAGTCATATTGATCAATTTGATCAATTAGTGGAAAAAGATTTAAACATCAAACACGGGGTCATTCATAATCAATATTTAGTAAGTCTAAGACTTCATATGAATATGACAAGTATGAGAAAGTTTATTTTGGGAAAATATCATGATCAACAGTATATGTTAGATACGATTAAAGCGTATTTAGAAAATAATCAAAATATGATGACAGCTTCAAAAGAACTTTTTATTCATAGAAATACCTTAATGATTCGTTTAGAAAAGTTTAAAGAAGTCACTGGATTTGATGTTAAATCATTTTATGATGGATTTTTAATATATCATTTGCTGATATAAAAAGCATGTGCAATGTGCACATTGTGAAAACGCATCCATTACTTTATAATTGAGTTATAAAGTAAAAAAAGGAGTAGTTATGGCAACCTTACAATTAAAAGACATCAACAAAATATATCCAAATGGTGTACAAGCTGTTTTTGATTTTAACTTATCCATTAAAGACAAAGAATTTATTGTTTTCGTTGGACCATCAGGATGTGGAAAATCAACCACACTTAGAATGATTGCAGGACTAGAAGAAATTACCTCAGGTGAATTATTTATCGACGAAGAAATGGTCAATGATAAAGCACCTAAAGATAGAAATATCGCGATGGTATTCCAGTCATATGCGTTGTATCCACACATGAGCGTGTATGACAACATGGCATTTGGATTGAAATTACGTAAAATGCCAAAAGATCAAATTGAAGAAAAAGTCAATCAAGCTGCAGAAGTATTAGGACTGTCTCCATATTTAGATAGAAAACCTAAAGCTTTATCAGGTGGACAACGCCAACGTGTTGCATTAGGTCGTGCGATTGTCCGTAATGCAAAAGTATTCTTAATGGACGAACCACTATCAAACTTAGATGCAAAATTACGTGTTCAAATGCGTGGTGAATTAATTAAATTACACAACAAAATCGAAACAACAACGATTTATGTTACCCATGACCAAATTGAAGCGATGACTATGGCAAGCCGTATTGTCGTTATGAAAGATGGTTATATCATGCAAGTAGGATCGCCAAAAGAGATTTATGATCATCCAAATAACATGTTTGTTGCTGGTTTTATTGGAACACCTCCGATGAACTTCATCCATGGCCGTGTAAATAAAGAAGGTATTTTTACAGCTGGAAAACACACGATTGAAATCCCACAAGATAAATTTGAAATCGTTAAGTATCATAAAATGATTGAAAAAGATATTGTATTAGGTATTCGTCCAGAAGACATTCATGATGATCAAGTTGTTAAAAAAGCGTATCCAAATGCATCGTTAGATCTCGTTGTTGATGTTGCTGAGTTACTAGGCGCAGAAACAAATATTTATACTCTTGTCCATGAATCCAATATTTGTGCGTCTGTAGATGCAAGAACAAATATTCATATTGGTGACAAAATTCAACTCACACTTGATATGAATAAAGTTCACTTTTTCGATCCAGAAACGCAACAAAGTTTACTCATCGATCCTAACGCAGAAGTTAAACCAATGAAAAAAGTTACTAAAGAAGCTGAATAAGCTTCTTTTTTTATAAAATAATGATTGAATACATACATTATCAAAACTACAAATCTATCGTCTTTCAAAATGGTCAATCAATCATTTTGAATCAACATTTAACGTATGTCATCAATATGTATATGAAATGCCAACTTAATGATGTGTTAAATTATCTAAAAAATTATAAAAAGAAGTATGGAAATCAATTTCAAAT
This sequence comes from Bacillota bacterium, assembly GCA_030830185.1. Taxonomy (GTDB): domain Bacteria; phylum Bacillota_I; class Bacilli_A; order Acholeplasmatales; family Acholeplasmataceae; genus UBA8290. The sequence continues at coordinate 22,690 of JAURNN010000028.1, forward strand.
TCCTATTTTTATCAATGTCAAAACAACACTCATTGTGGTCTATGGATATAAATCAGCAAATAATTATGCATTGAATATTCATGCGATCAAAAAGCTTGTGGATAAGGAAGGAATATGTGATATATATTTTGAAAATACGCATGTTGAAATCCAAAAAAACTGTCGATATATAAAATCATCGATACTCAAAGGATTACGAGTACACAAAGAAATTATGGAAAACATTTTCATCGGATGATTTTTATAAATATACTTATTGTATGGTATAATTCTTGTGGAAAAACAATAAAAAGGAGAAATGGTCATGGCTAAAAAAACCATTCTTGATATCGATTTAAAAAGTAAAAAAGTCATCATGCGTGTCGATTTTAATGTCCCTATGAAAGACGGTGAAATCAGTGACGAAAATCGTATTGTTGCAGCATTAGATTCAATTCGTTATATCTTAAACCAAGGTGGGAAACTTATTTTACTTTCTCATTTAGGACGTGTTGAAAATGAAGATGATAAAAAAGGCAGTTCACTTGCACCGGTTGCAAAAAGATTAGCAGAACATTTAAATCAAACTGTTACATTCGTTCCATTTACGAGAGGTAAAGAGGTTGAAGAAGCTGTTTCAAATTTAAATGAAGGTCAAGTATTGATGTTAGAAAACACACGATTTGAAGATGTTGTTGGTAAAAAAGAATCAAAAAATAATGAGGAACTTGGAAAATATTGGGCATCACTTGCAGATGTATTTGTCAATGATGCATTTGGAACAGCCCATCGAGCACATGCTTCCAATGTAGGAATCGCAAGTCATATAGAAACGTCTGTTGCTGGGTTTTTATTAGAGCGAGAAATTAAATTTATTGGTGATACAATTGCAAACCCAGAACGACCTCTTGTTGCAGTTTTAGGTGGTGCAAAAGTATCAGATAAAATTAATGTCATTAAAAAATTATTAGAAGTTGCTGATTACGTCATCATTACAGGTGCGATGGCATATACATTTTATTTAGCAGAAGGTTATGATGTTGGTTTATCTAAAGTAGAAAAAGATAAAGTCGATTTAGCATTAGAATTACTTGATTTAGCAAAAGGTAAAATTGTTCTTGGTACAGATGTTGTTACTGCGAAAGATTTTGATCCAGAATCAGAAAAAAATATTCGTTTGAAGTCAGAAATTCCAAATGATGAAATGGGTATGGATGTTGGACCTGAGACATTAAAAACATATTTCTTTTACATTGAAAAAGCAAAAACAGTCATATGGAATGGCCCTTTAGGTGTGTTTGAATTCCCAAGATTTGCTGAGGGTACTAAAGGATTTGCTAAAAAACTTGTGGAATTAAAAGATTCAGTGACAACCATTATCGGTGGTGGCGATTCTGCAGCTGCAGTTATTCAATTTGGATATGAAAATGACTTTGCACATATATCTACAGGTGGTGGTGCATCCCTTGAATATTTAGAAGGAAAACTTTTACCTGGAATTGCATGTGTTGATGATAAATAATGGATGTTGGTAAAAAACTTAAAGCGTTACGCTTAGGAAATAACTTAACACAAGATGAACTTGCATCACGTTTAGAACTTACAAAAGGTTTTATATCATTACTTGAAAATAATAAAACATCACCTTCTATGTCTACTCTATTTAATATTTTAGAAGTGTTAGGGACGGATGTTCACGATTTCTTCTCAAAAGAAAACGATCAAGTTGTCACTTTTAAAGAAGAAGATTTTTATGAAAAAGAAGATGATGATTTAAAGCATATGATTTACTGGATTGTTCCAAACGCTGTAAAATATGAGATGGAACCCATCATGATTAAATTACAGCCAGGAGGTCAATCTAATATCGATCAGCCTCATCCTGGTGAAGAGTTTGGTTATGTCATAGAAGGTAGTGTGACGTTATACCTTAATAAGAAAAAATACACCATTAAAAAAGGTGAAACGTTTTATTATTTAGCAAACCAAGAACATTACTTGGTGAATCATTCAAACCATCCATGCAAGGTTTTGTGGATTTCAACCCCACCAACCTTTTAATAGAAAGGATATTATTATGGAAAAAGAAATTATGATTAAATCAACAACAGGATTACACGCAAGTTTAGCTGCAAAAGTTGTTCAAGCTGCATCAAAATATAACGTTGATATCGAACTTCATTATCAAGATAAAGTCGTTGACTTAAAGTCAATTTTAGCACTGATGTCTCTTGCGGTTCCACATGGTGAAAATGTAAGAATTATTGCACGTGGTACACGCGCTGAAGAAGCAATTAAAGACGTATCAGGAATTTTAGGTTAATGAGAAAACGAGTTATTGCCGGAAACTGGAAAATGTATAAAACAAGAGATGAAGCAATTAGTTTCATCTATGAAGTTGCTAAAGTAATTCCAGATAGAGATCTTGTAGAAACAGTTATTTGTGCTCCATCTATTATGTTACGAGATCTTGTTAAAAGAGAAGATGAACATTTACGTATTGGTGCTCAAAACATGTCTCAACATGAAGAAGGCGCATACACTGGGGAAGTCTCTGCAAAAATGTTAACATCGTATGGTGTTGAATATGTTGTGGTTGGTCATTCAGAAAGACGTGACTATTTTCATGAAAATGATGCCATCATTAATGCGAAAACAAAACAAGCACTTCAACATGACCTTACACCAATTGTTTGCGTTGGAGAATCATTAGAAACTAGAGAACTAAATCAAACGAATACTTTTGTTAAAGAGCAAATTTTAAATGCATACGAAGGTCTTTCAACAGAAGATGCTTTAAAAACAATTATCGCATATGAACCGATTTGGGCAATTGGAACTGGTAAAACAGCAACAAAAGAACAAGCGAATGAAACAATCAAATTTATTCGTGAAACGATCTCTGAACGTTTTGATGCAATTACTGCTGAAGATATTCGTATTTTATATGGTGGTTCAGTAAAACCTAACAACATCGATGAATTACTTGCTATGTCTGATATTGATGGTGCACTCGTTGGAGGAGCATCCCTTGATTCTCAAAGTTTTCTAAAACTTGTTGAAGCTGCATTAAAATAAAAAAAGTCTGAATGTTAATTCAGACTTTTTTTATTTTATCTATTGTAGAATTCAACAATGAGTTGTTCATTGATTTCTTGAAGTACTTCTTTACGTTCAGGACGTCTTACGAAGAGTCCTTCTTTTTTTGCTGTATCATAGGACACAAACTCAAATGAACGATATGTATTTTCTAGAGCTTCTTCAACAATTTTTAAATTTTTTGAAGATTCTCTAAGTTGAACTTTTTGACCAGGTGTCATGCGGTATGATGGAATATCTACTTTACTGCCATCAACTAAAATATGACCGTGGTTAACAAGTTGTCTTGCTTGTGCTCGTGTTATAGTTAAACCTAAACGATACACAACGTTATCTAATCTTGATTCTAGTAAGACGATGAAGTTATCCCCATGTCTTCCTGGAAGTTTACCTGCTTCGTTAAACGTTTTACGGAATTGCTTTTCAGATAATCCGTAAGTAAATCTAACTTTTTGTTTTTCTTGTAGTTGCAATCCATAATCAGATAATTTGGTACGGCGTTGACCATGTTGACCTGGTGGATATGGACGTTTTTTTAATTCTTTTCCTGTTTCAGAAATTGAGTAGTTTAATCTTCTTGAAATTTTCCAAGTTGACCCTGTAAATCTTGACATATCATTACCTCCTATTTTTAGGTAAAGTATACTTTCTTTTTCTATAGGATTTTCTAGTTCTTTTCACTTATGAAGCAGACCATAAGCTACTAAGGGCGCCGTGGAAGAAAATCATCACATAAAAAAAGTTGTACCTGCTTTTACCGACAATGCTTATTCTACTTGAAAAAAGGAATATTGTCAATTGTATTGACTAAATCTTCAACGATTTTTTCTAAAGTTGTAATTGTCTCGACATCAAATCGATTTTTTATGGGGCTATCGATATCTAATACACCAAGTAAAATCCCATTTGAAATTAGTGGAATCACGAGTTCACTATTAGACGCTTCATCACATGCAATGTGATCTGGATGTAGATGAACATCGGGTACATAAACGGTTTGATGAAGGCGTACACATTCCCCGCATACCCCACGATGAAAAGGGATTTGTGTGGTTGCTGGTTTTCCCATAAAAGGACCTAAAATAAGCATATCACCTTGATTTAAATAAAAACCAACCCAATTCAAATCAGGTAGTTCAAGATAAATTAAAGAAGCAAGATTAGAGAACACAGATAATTGTGTAGGATGATCTTGCATTAAAATGTTTGCTGTTTCATATAAGTTTTTATTCATCATATCACCTATACTATTATAACATGTTTATGACAATAGAATATGATACAATATGGATGAGGTCGTTATGATAACATCCAAACAAAATGAAATGTATAAACATTTACTCAAACTTAAAAAAGCAAAGTATCGTTATACCCATCAAGAAGCTGTTATTTTTGGACATGATTTAGTTGATGAAGCGAGAAAAGCGAACAAAATAATCAATTATCTCTCAACCGCACCGCATGGTAGCCATCTTGTGATTTCTAGAGAACTCATGGACACATTAATTGATTATGACATGAAAGAACCTATTGGAGCTTTAGTTTCTATCAAACAAGATACCGTCTCTTATAAAGGAAATATTCTTTTGTGTGATACGATTCAAGACCCAAGAAATTTAGGTGCACTCATTAGAAGTGCACATGCATTTGGATTTCATAAAATAATATTAAGTCCAGAATGTGTTGATCCTTATCATGAACTTGCTTTACGCGCAGCAAAAGGTTCAACATTCCATCTTTCAATTGAAGTTCAATCTCTTACAGAAGCGATTTTATTACTAAAAAAAGAAACATATCATATCATTGCATCTTCACATTTGCCTCAAACTCAACCTCAACCAAACGCTTATCCTTGTGCATTGATTTTAGGAAACGAAGGACATGGTATTTCAAAAGACGTGTTTGATTTAGCAGATGCATATTTTAATATTCAAACTCAAGGTGTTGATTCACTTAACGTATCAGTTGCTGGTTCAATTATGATGCATCAACTTGCGGAGAAAGCATGAATATTTATAGTCTTGGAGCATTACTCAAAGAAGAAGAAAAAATACAATTAAAAAACAAATATCAAGTCATTCATTGGGGTGTTTCTTCGAATGACATTCAAACACAACTCAAAATTAATTGGATTGAACTAGAAATTCACCCAAAAATGATTGAAGATTTTGATATGCAGGTATTAGAACTGCTTTTAAGTCAAAACAGTAAACAAGATATAAAAGTTTTTATGATTAGATTTCAATCGATTGATATCCTGAAACATGAACATATGATCAAATACATGGATCAAATCGCTAAAAAACTACATAAATATAAAATTAAACTATGGATATATCCTAAAGAATATCAGTCCTATAAATTGTTTGTCCCCTTGTTTCAAAAAATGAAATCACAACATATATCACTTGTCTTTAACCCATCATATGTCTATCTTAATCGTGCTTCAGTGATAAGTAGTTATAAGGCATTTAAAAAATACATAGGATGTGTTGTTGCAGAAGATGTGATTTCTAAAGGTTATCCAGAACTTATCGGATATGGTAAAGCCTCACTAATAGAGCTTTTTAAATATTTGATTAAAAGTAACTATCAAGGGGATTTAATGTTAGATTTAAAGTTTGATACGTATTTAGAAAAACTAAAAAAGAATCAACAAGGATTCTTTAAAATATTACATAAAAAAGATATTGATGCGTATCAATTACTTAAAAAAAGACTAAAAATTGATGAAAAAAAAGATGTCCAATTAATTGACATCTTTGATAATCAATATGAAGTTTTATCCATCGTTTTCAACTTGAGATAATTCAAAAGCGGGTTTAGCTGAAGGTAACTCTAAAAATAATTTCTGTGTATATAAGATTCCATTTAAGTGGTCGAGCTCATGTTGAAAAACGATACCGACATAACCGGTTAAATGAAGTTTAATTGGACATAATGTATCTGTTTCTTCGATATATCGTAAACCTTCTAACGTGATAGATTGGTTTCTAGGAGTTAAACCCTCAGTTAAACGATCAACACTTAAACAGCCTTCGCCTCCAGGTAAATAAATTAATTCTTGACTTTTTTCTGTAATGACCGGATTGACCATCATGTAGGAGTAAAGTGTACCTTCAGCATCATGAACATGAACCACAAACATACGCTTTAATACATTCACTTGAGGTGCAGCGATTCCGACCGAAGGTCTAAAATCATCATTTTCAGCCATATTTTCATCAATAGAATGTTTAACATAATTGAGTAATTCAATTAATAACGTTTTATCTTCTTCAGATAGTGGAAGTTGAACAGGCTCTGAAACTTTATATAAATTTGGATGTCCTTCTCTAATGACATCTTTCATCGTAAGCATATGCTTTCACCTCGTTTTCATAATCATGATAACATAAACAAGATAAATCATTGAAATGATAATAAAATTTGTTATAATATGGACATGTTTAAAAAACCATGTTTACTAGAAAAATCTGGAGGTCATTGTGACTTACACCAATAGAATGTCTTATGTTGTTTACTACAGAGGGAATCAAGTACTAAAAAAATTAGAACAATTTCCAGTCGAGATCTCTTATATTTCAAAAAAATTATCTTATGCAATCTTATATATGGATAAAGAACTCGAACATAAAATAAGAAAAACGTTACGTTTTACTAAGGGATTTAAATTTTTTGAACCTTCTAAAACTTTTGATGAATCATTAAATTTTTAGTGTTAAGTACTTATACTTGACACTTTTATTTTTTTTAGTATAATAATGTTGTTAATGATATATAAAGAAAAGAGGAAATTTATGGTTAAATTACGTTTACAACGTTTTGGTAATCACAAACGCCCATACTACCGTGTAGTGGCAAGTGATTCTAAACGTGCAAGAGACGGGAAATTCTTAGAAATACTCGGTACATACGATCCAATTAACGGTAACGTCAACATTGATTCAACTAAAGTTGGACATTGGTTAAAAAATGGCGCACAACCAACGGATACTGTAAAGAGCTTATTTAAGAAACATAACGTACTCAATCCATAATAGGAGGATGACTTATGGCAACAGATTTTGAAAAACTCATCAAACATATTGTTATGCCACTTGTTGTTCATCCAGAAGATGTGTTAGTGAAAATACTTGCAGAAGAAGCATCACAACTCAATATTCAACTTCTTGTCAATGAAAAAGATTTAGGTCGTGTCATTGGTAAAGGTGGAAAAATTGCAAGTGCGATACGTACAATCTTGTATGCAGGTGCATCAAAAGATGGCAAACGTGTTCACTTGGATATTGATTCGTTTTCATTATAATGTTTCTTATTGGATATATTACAACAACGCACGGAATAAAAGGTGAAGTTAAAGTAAAAAACTTAAGTGATTATGATCGTTTTAAAGCGAAACAACATGTTTTTATCAACGATCAATCATGGATTATAGAACATGTTAAAAAACAACATGACAGGTTGATTGTGAAGTTTCAAAACATTGATTCTATGAATGATGCACTTTTATTAAAAGATCAAGAAATTTATGTGAAAGATAAGCCTGAATTAGATGAAGCCATTCATTATCAAGATCTTCTTGGAAAAAGTGTGTACACTACAGATGATACTTATGTTGGTCAAGTGAAATTTATTCGTGAAGTTCCACAAGGACACTTACTAGAAGTTGATGTGAATGGGTCATTAAAGTTAATCCCATTTGTAGATGCTTTTATTAAAGACATCTTTGAGGATAAAATCATCATCAATCTTATAGAAGGTTTATTATGAAAATTGATATATTAACGATATTTCCAGGTTTTTATCAACAATTTTTAGAAACTTCTATCATTCACCGCGCAATTAGAGATGGTAAAGTTGAAATCAACACGCATGATTTAAGAGATTACGCTCACAACAAGCATCGTCAAATTGATGATACACCCTATGGTGGTGGTGTCGGAATGTTGATGCAGTTTCCACCGATATATGATGCGGTTAACCAACTTCGAACACCTGAAACAAAAGTGTATTTAACATCACCTCAAGGAAAAATGTTTACTCAAAAGCGCGCAAATTTACTTGCAAATGAATCACACATTATATTAATTTGTGGACATTATGAAGGTGTGGATGCTCGAGTTGAAACATTAATTGATGGTGAACTATCAATCGGTGATGTGGTTCTTACAAACGGAGATATACCGGCAATGTTAATTACTGATGCGATTGTAAGGCTTATTCCAGATGTGATTATGGAAGCTTCTGTTAAAGAAGATAGTTTATATGATGGACTATTAAAACATCCTCAATATACAAAACCAGAATCGTATCAAGGATTAGATGTTCCAAAAGTGTTATTATCAGGACATCACGCCAATATCGAAAAATGGCGAAAAGAACAAAAAATAGAAGTAACGAAAAAAAAACGTCCAGAATTATTAAAAAAGTAATACTTGAAACCGAGACATGCATTTGATATAATACCATCGCATGTCTCACATACGTGGTCCGCTGATTCATCAAGAACACGATATTATAAAAGAGAGGTCTATCATGGCAACATTAAAAGGACAAGCGTTATTAAGCGCAATTACAAAGAAATATATTAAAGATGTACCAGCCTTCGCAGCTGGAGATACTGTTAAAGTTGCGGTATCGATTAAAGAAGGTTCGAGAGAACGTATTCAAACTTTTGAAGGCTTAGTCATCAAAAAACAAGGTGGCGGGATTTCAGAAACTTTCACTGTAAGAAAAATTTCTTATGGAATTGGTGTTGAACGTACGTTCCCAGTACATGCTCCAACCATCGATCATATCGATGTAGTTAGACGTGGTAAAGTACGTCGTGCAAATCTAGGTTACATTAGAAATCTATCTGCAAAAGCTTCTCGTATTAAAGAAAAAGGACAAAGATAAAGAAACGCAATTGCGTTTCTTTTTTTTATGAAAATGAATGAAAATTTTTCATTTTTTAATTGAAAGCCTTTTCATCCTATGTTATAATATCAGTTGAAAGAGGTGAAATTATGCCACAAGCAACCATATATAGTGTCGCAATTGCAGCAGGTGTTTCGCTAGCAACTGTGTCACGTGTTTTAAATAATCCTGAAAAGGTAAAAGAAGATACGCGCGAACGTGTCTTAAAAGTAATTAAAGAACTTGGATATCGTCCAAATGTGATTGCAAGAGGACTCGCAAGTAGAAAAACGACCACAGTTGGAGTGGTGATTTCCGATATTACAAGAGCTTCTGTTTCTGAAATGTTAGGTGGGATTTCTGATATCGCACTTAATTATCAATATTCGATTAAGATCTTTGCGATTCATGAAGACATGGATGTTATAGATTCCGTACAAAAAATCGTTTCTGAACAAGTAGATGGTATTTTATATTTAAATGATGAATTATCAGATAAACGTGTTTTAGATGTGAAACGTATTTTAGATCAAAACAATATCCCGTATGTATTTGCAAATGTTGTCACTGAAGATGAACAGACCCCAGTCGTTTCTATTGATTATGAAAAAGCAGGTTATGAACTTACCAAAGAACTCATCGCCGATCATAGAAAAGATATATATTTATTATCTACTGCAAGACGCTATACAGTCAATGAAAAAAAAGAAGCGGGATATATTAGAGCCATGGAAGAAGCATCACTTGAACCTAAAATATTTAGAACAAGTGGTGACACAACCGTCAACAGACAACACTTTTCATCCTTTTTTGCAGATAAAAAAGTAGATGCTGCGATTGGTGTTAGAGATTCTATTGCTGTTTCATTTATGAATATTGCAGTTCAAAACGGGCGAGAAGTTCCTAAAGATATCGCAATTGCGGGATTTCAAAATACAAAATACGCAACATTATCTAGACCAATGTTAACATCATTAGACATTCCAGTTTATGATATTGGTGCAGTTTCCATGCGTTTACTCACAAAACTCATGAATGATCAAGAAGTTGAAAACATTCGTATATCATTACCACACTTCATTGTGAAAAGAGAAAGTACTAACTAACATGTCATTATACAAAACATTACAAACAAGAGACATGATCAAAGATGTATCTGATGAAACACTCGCAAAGAGACTTCTAGATCAAGAGCAAACAACCTTTTACTGCGGTTTTGATCCCACTGGACAATCATTAACAGTTGGCCATTTGGTTCAGATCGTGAGAATGAAATTACTTCAACAACATGGACACCATCCAATTGTTCTTATTGGTGGGGCAACAGGTCTTATTGGTGATCCTAAACAAACATCTGAGAGAAAGCTTTTAACACTTGAAGAATCTTTAGAAAATGCAGCTAAAATAGAAAAACAACTCAAACATTTTTTAGGTGAAGATGCAACTTATGTCAACAACTATGATTGGATCAGAAACATAGACATGATTGGATTTTTAAGAGATTACGGTAAACAATTTTCTATTAACTATATGCTTGCTAAAGATACGGTTGCTAAAAGATTAGAAACGGGTATTTCATATACCGAGTTTTCTTATATGCTTATTCAAGCAATTGACTTCCTGCATTTATATAACAATCATCAATGTAAAATCCAATTTGGTGGGTCTGATCAATGGGGAAACATTACAAC
>JAURNN010000029.1 GCA_030830185.1 Bacillota bacterium
ATCTTTGATAACAGTAAGTGATGACACTTTAACAATGATTGTTTTTGCAGCATAATGAATGGCAATTTCATCACCAATTTTAAGTTGATAGCTCGGTTTGACTGGTTTTCCATTGACATCAATTTTTGATTTTTCAGCAACATCTTTAGCAACTGTACGTCTCTTCATTAAACGAGAAACTTTTAAATATTTATCAAGCCGCATCAGGTGATTCTGTTTCAACCTTTTTTTCTTCTATGAGTTGATTTTCCCACCAAGCGAGTTTACCAGATTTAACAATTTCATCAATATCTGCTTTTGTAAGAGTTTCAATATCAAGTAAGTATTGCGCGATTGTATCTAATAAGGTGATGTTTTCAGTAATGATTTTGCGTGCTGTTTCATAACATTCAGTAATAATATCACGAACTTCTTTATCGATTTCATGAGCAACTTGATCTGAGAAGTTTTTCTCTTTGTAGTAATCACGTCCTAAAAAGACACTTCCACCTTGGTTTTCATATTGAATTGGACCAAGTGCGCTCATTCCGTATTCAGTGACCATTGCACGTGCAATTTTAGTTGCCATTTGAAAGTCGTTGTAAGCACCGGTTGTGACCGTATCAAACTTAATTTCTTCTGCAACACGTCCACCTAAATAACTGGTAATCATTGCAAGGAGAGATTGTTTTGTTTCTAAGAATGTTTCTTCAGCAGGTGTCATTAAGTTGTAGCCTCCTGCTCTCCCACGAGGGATAATGGTTACTTTTTGAACGACATTGGCATGTGGAACTTTAATCCCAATAACAGCATGTCCAGCTTCATGGAATGCAACTGTTTTCTTTTCTTTAGGTGTAAACTTACGTGATTTTTTAGCAGGTCCCATACGGACACGATCCATTGCTTCATCTAAATCTTTTTCAATGACCATCGTACGATTTTCACGTGCAGCAAGTAATGCAGATTCGTTGAGTAAGTTTTCTATGTCTGCCCACTGAAACCTGGAATTCTTAAAGACAAACCCTTAAAGTCTATATCTGGATCAATTTTTTTATTTCTTGCATGAACCTTTAAGATTGCTTCACGACCTCGCACATCTGGTAAATCAATCGTGATTTGTCTGTCAAAACGACCAGGACGTAATAAGGCTGGATCTAAAACGTCAGGACGGTTGGTAGCTGCCATAATGATGATTCCTAAATTTCCAGTAAATCCATCCATTTCAACAAGTAACTGGTTTAAGGTTTGTTCACGTTCATCGTGACCACCACCTAATCCAGCACCACGTTGACGACCAACAGCATCAATTTCATCAATAAAAATGATACAAGGTGAACTTTCTTTTGCAACTTTGAATAGGTCACGAACACGAGAAGCACCAACCCCAACAAACATTTCAACAAAGTCAGAACCTGATATAGAGAAGAAAGGAACATTTGCTTCTCCTGCAACAGCTTTTGCTAGTAAAGTTTTACCTGTACCTGGCGCTCCCACGAGTAAGACACCTTTAGGGATTCTAGCTCCCATATCAGCGTATTTTTTAGGTGTTTTAAGAAAATCAATGATTTCTTCTAATTCCTCTTTTTCTTCATCAACACCAGCAACATCTTTAAAAGTGACTGTTTTTTCACGGTTTAATTTTGCACGATTTTTTGAGAAATCAAACGCGCGATTATTTTGACTATTTGCATTTCTAAAAATAATAAATAAGACAACTAAAAATAATCCAATCGGTAAAATGTTAATAAGAACTGTCCAGAAAGTCACCCCAGAAATTGGAACTATTTCAGTTGTACCACCTGAAAGATCAACTTTCTCAGCGATAAGGTCAGCTTCATCAATACGCATGATTCCCGTAAATTGACGAATATCACCATAACTTGATGCACTCGCTGCTTTGATAACACCAGAAACATTGACGAGGTCAAAATTTTCTCCTCCAACGAGTTGATAAGAGAAATATTCGATATCTTGTTGATCTGCAGCTTCTGTAATTTCAATGGTTGATAATGCTTGTGAAGGCTCTTCAAGCGCGTTTCGCAAAAATAAAAAGACCCCTAAAACAATGACTAAGGTAAATATGATGACTAAATAATCTGGTTTTTTCTTTAACGGTGTATTTGGTTTTTTTGTCATTAATTACGACTCCTTGTTTGAATAAACTGCTTTTTTTAAGATACCCACATAAGGTAAGTTACGGTAAAGTTCATTATAATCTAATCCATAGCCAACAACAAACTGATTTGGAATTGTTGTCCCGATGTAATCTGGTGTATAAGGTTTTAATCTTCCACCCGGTTTATCTAACAAAGTAACAACCTTGACTGAGTTTGCACCTCTATTTTTAAAAACTTCTAACATGGTTGTGATTGTATTTGCGGTATCAACGATGTCTTCAATAATTAAAATGTCACGGTTCTTAAGTGAAATATCAGAATCCTTTGTAATTTTAACATCACCCGTAGATGCAATGCCTCCGTGATAACTACTGACAGATAAATATTCCATATCTACATACAAATCAATGTGCTTCACTAAATCAGACATAAACGGGATACAACCCTTAAGTAAACCAATAAGAAGCGGTTTTTTATCTTGATAATCATGTGTGATTTGTGCACCAAGTTGGATACAAATCTCACGAATTTGTGTTTCTGAAACAAGTATTTCTTCGATATCATCTTTCATCATGTGTGTGAATGTTTACCCACAGTGTGTGAGTGTCTCCTAACGTTTTGTTTGTATAAGTATCTTCAACATAAATTATGGTTTTTGATTGATCTTCAATAATAATAAGAGAATCTCTTAGATGTCTGGGATACTTCACATTCATTAAATGGTCTTTAAGTTTTTTATGGCCATAATGAAAATGAAGTAAATCACCAGGTTTTCGATATCGTATCGTAAGTGGGAAAATCAATTTATTATAACATATTTTAATAAGAGGTAGGTTGTTGTTTGGCTTATTATCGTAAAATATGGAAACGTCTTTGTGACCTAATATTTCGTTATTTTGAATCATTTTTTCTGATTTGATCGTTTTGACATCTTGTTGATTAAGAAAAATCTCGTCGTAAGAAAAATAAATCAATCTATCGTTTTCAAGATGAATTTCTAAAGAGGGTTTCTCATTGACTAACTCAGAATATATGCGTGTGATATAAACTTTTGATGGCGTGCAAGCATGTTTGATTAACCACAATCGAATGACTTCTTGTGCTAGTAGAGGGTCTAAAGAAAGTAACTTTTTTCGAGATAATTTTTCTGTGACATACGGTTCTGCAAGATTTTTAATCATATTTGAAACGTCACGCGCTCGCTCTGAAAAATGAAGTAAATATGCTTGATAATCAGGGGAAATGCTTTTAAGGACAGGCAGCAATTCATTCCTAATTTTATTTCTAGTATAGACATTGGATTGATTAGAGATGTCTTCATTAAAAGGGACGTGATATTTTTCTGCATAGGTATATAAAGCTTGTTTTTCAACAGATAAAAAAGGTTTATAGAAAACAATACCGTCTATTGTTTGTTTTAAATTCAATCCCGCTTGATATTCTAAAGCACTTCCTTTAAGTATTCTCATAATAATCGTTTCGATGTGGTCGTCTTGATGATGTGCGGTTAAAAGAGTTGAGATGCCAAATTGATGAGCAAGTTCAAGATAAATCGATTGTCTTAATGCATGAGCTTCAGCGTGAAAATTCCCTTTTTTAACATCAATGTGTTTTACAAAATAAGTTAACTTTTCTTGAATACAAAAAGATGAAACTAGCGCTTCATCTTCTATCGCTTCCTCACGTTTATGATGATTAATATGAACAACAATAGGAGAAAGATCTTTAAGAGCATGTAAAAGAACCATGGAATCCACACCACCACTTACTGCAATTAGAAGCTTTTGACCTTTAAGTTCGTGATTAAGTTTTTGAATGATAGTTTCTAAAGACATAGCCATATTATATCATGTTTAAAGTGATGAAACGTGTTGTGTTATAATACCAGCGGAGGAAATTTATGCGAATCATTTTAGCGAGTCAATCACCTAGAAGACAATCGATATTAAAAGATGCTGGAATTGAGTTTGAAACCATTCCAAGTATGTTTGATGAATCAAGTATTTTACCAACAACTAAAGAAGATTTTGTCATGAAGCTTTCATATCACAAAGCGAAAGAAGTACTTCAAAAAAACCAAGATGCGCTTGTTATTGGTGCAGATACAATTGTTTATTTAAAAGATGAAGCGAAAGAATATTATTTAGGAAAACCTAAAGATAAAGATCATGCAAAAGAGATGTTATCATCACTTTCAGGACGTACACATCAAGTATTAACAGGTGTGACAGTCCTAACAAAAAATCATCAAGAAATTTTTTATAAACAATCAAATGTTACTTTTAAGAACCTTTCTGAATTAGAAATTGATGCTTACATAGAAACAAAAGAACCTTTTGATAAAGCTGGGGCGTACGCGATTCAAGGTGAGGGACATCAATTGATCTCAACGTATGATGGAGATTTTTTTACAATTATGGGACTTCCAATAAAAGAGGTTATTAAAGCAATCAAAAAAATAAAGATATCCAATTAGGATGTCTTTATTTCGATTAATAAACGGATATCTGATTCAGTGATATTGTATTCTTTTTTACAAAAATGACATGTGATATGTGCACCGTGATCTTCATCAGCAAGCGGTCTTAAAGCCTCATCAGATAACGTGGATAAGGATGTTAAGAAGCCTTCATAAGAACAAGGACATTTATATTGAATGTGTCTTTTATCTAAAATGACACCTGTATTCTTAGATAACCGGTCAAATAAAGTTTCAGGTGTTTCACCAGCCTCATAAAGCGTTGTGATTGGTTCAAGATTTGAAATCACAGTTTCTATTTCAGCGATGGTCTCTTCAGTGACACCAGGCATGAGTTGTAAAACATAGCCGCCACTTGTTTGAATACTTTGATCTGGATTGACAAGTACTCCTAACCCCACACTAGAGTTTGTTTGCTCTGAGGTTGTGAAATAATAGGTGAAGTCATCCGCAATTTCTCCTGTTTGTAACGTTGAAGAAGATGTGTAGTATTCTTTCATCAATAGATCTTTAGTAACGAATAAAAAACCTTCTCCAACGGCTTTTCCAACAGCAAGTTTCCCTTTTTTAGGACCATCATGATAGGTCATATAAACTTCCGGGTTTGAAATATCTGCGCGTACCTCACCTAAACCATTGGCTTCTACAGTCATGGATCCAATAGGACCATCACCTTTAATTCTTAACGTGAGTCGTTCGTTATCTTTGTACATGAGGCCCATCATTGCAGATGCAGTTAAAAAACGACCTAAGGCAGCACTTGCTGTTGGCCATGTTTGATGTAATACATGTGCCGTTTCAACTGTTTTTGTTGTTAAGGCTGTATAAATACGAACTGTTTTATTATAGGCATGACCTATAAGTACATAATCTTCCATTTCATCACCAAACGTATTGTAGCATATTTGAAACTAAGGGTATGGTATGATACAATCAAGTCGGTGAAAATATGGGATTTAAAATAGGAAATATCGAAGTGAATAACAAGCTAGTTTTAGCGCCAATGGCTGGTGTTTCTAACAGCCCTTTTCGTTTGCTTGCAAGAAACCACGGCGCAGGTATGGTTTATGCTGAGATGATTTCAGATAAAGGCCTTATTTATAAAAATGAAAAAACCATTCAAATGTTATTTATGACAGACGATGAAAAACCAATGATTCAACAAATCTTTGGGTCTGATTTAGACACCATGGTTGAAGCTGCTATCTATGTTGACAAATTTAGTAATTGTGATGCTATTGATATAAACATGGGATGTCCAGTTCCAAAAGTAGCGATTAAAGCTCAAGCAGGTGCTGCACTCATGAAACATCCTGCTAGAATTTATGACATTGTTTATGAAATTTCAAGACGTGTTTCTAAACCTCTTACTGTTAAAATTCGTTCTGGTTGGGATGATGATTCTGTCAATGCAGTTGAGGTTGCTAAAGAAATCGAACGTGCTGGTGCAAGCGCGATTACCGTACATGCAAGAACTCGTGCTCAAGGCTATTCTGGTAAAGCAGACTTAGATGTAATAAAAGCCGTTAAAGAAGCAGTTTCCATACCAGTGATTGGTAATGGAGACATTGTTGATGGACCATCAGCAAAACGTATGTTAGATTACACGGGTTGTGATGCAGTAATGATTGGTAGAGCGGCTTTAGGAAATCCTTGGATATTTAAAGAAATAGATGCCTATTTAAATGGAGACCCTGAAGTTATAAGACCGACAGTCGATGAAATCAAAACACTTATGTTAGAACATCTATACGATTTAGTTAAACTAAAAGGTGAAAAACTTGGTGTATTAGAAATGCGAAGTCACGGACCTTGGTATTTAAAGGGTATTGATAATGCAACAAGTCTTAGAAAAGAGCTCGTAAGGGCGACAACAGTTAAAGAATATGAAGATGCAGTACACGCGTTTGAGTAAAAAAAGAGAGTAGATTGTCTACTCTTTTTTTTATATTTCTTTAATAAAACGCATGTATGGTTTCATATGATTGGGATCAATAGACACTTTAATATCGATTCCTAATTCATGATACGTTTCTGAAACAATCTTATATCTAGACTTTAACTTGTGATAGACGGCCATGTGATTAAAATCGAGAAACAAGGTGACGTTTTCAAAGGTTTGATACAATTGTTCAAAAATACTTGTCATAAGTTGAGGAATACCGTTTTGAGAGTGTGCTGAAATAAGCATGTAATCTAAATCAATGATTGGAAAATCGTTAAGTAAGTCAGCTTTAGTAATGACATATTGAGTAGGGATGTGATCTGCGCCTATTTTTTTAAGAATGTTTTGTGTTGTTTGGATATGAGAAAGGGAAACACTTGTACCATCAATTAAGTGTAATATTAAATTTGCTTGTTTGACATCTTCTAGCGTGGTTTCAAAAGAGTTAATGAGTTCTGTAGGAAGTTTTGAAATGAACCCAACGGTATCAATAAGTAAAAAATCTCTTTGATTATCAAAATGGAGTCTTTTTGATTTTGTATCGATGGTTGAAAAAAGCATATCTTTTTCAAGTGTTTCGTGTTCTTTAATGCCATAGAGTTTCACTAAAGCATTCATAAGTGAAGATTTTCCTGCATTGGTGTAACCCACTAAAGCAACAGTTTTTGTTTGTGTGTATTTTCTTTGTTTACGGGTTGTTTCTTTTTCAGTTTTGATTTTTTTTAATTGTGCTTTGATAATTGAGATATCTTCAAGAACTTTTCTTCGATCAAGTTCTAGTTTTGTTTCACCTGGTCCTTTTGCATTATAAGAGCCTCCACCTTGTCTTGAAAGTGAAGCGCGCATTCCTATAAGTCTCGAAATCATGTATCTTTTTTGAGCTAATGCCACTTCTAGTACAGCTTCTTTTGATTGTGCGCGTTCTGCAAAAATCGATAAAATTAAAAAACTTCGATCAAACACTTGAACATCTAAATCAGACTCTAGATTACGAAGTTGGGCCGGGGATAACTCGTCGTCAAAAATAACAACATCAATGTTATCTTTTTCAATGAGGTGTTTGATTTCTTGAACTTTTCCATCACCAATCAGTGTTCTTGCTGAGGCAACTTTTCCATGTTGCGTGATTTTGTGAACGGTGTGTATAGATACTGTTTGGGCAAGACGTTCAAGTTCATCAAGCGACGTAAGTAAATCGCTAGTATCAAGTTGGGTAGAGAAAGCGACTAAAATCGCTTGGTCTAGTTTTTGTTTTGTTAGAATCATAACATGATTATAAAGCAAACGATATCGATTTAGCAAGTAAAGAAATGAACCCTATTAAAAACACATAATTATGCTATAATAAAGGTGTTATTTAAAGGAGTATTGCATGCCAGAAATTACATTTAAACTGATCATCGAATTTTATTTACTATTTATTTTTGCACTTTTTGTTTTTAGATTTGTCACATCATCTAAAAGACTGATTGCAATCACAACCGTTTTCGCATTTATCTATCTCTTATCGGTTTTTGTATATATGCTAGAACTCCCTATTTTGATCGTATTTTTTGATTATGTTTTATATTGGATTCCACTTGTTTATGTAATCGTCATTGTTCCTGATATGCGTCTCGCGATCGATTTAGCTTGGAAAAAACAAACTAAAAAAGATGATTTTGAAATGGGTAGCGATCAAACGAAATTACAAATTTATGACGCAGTTGTTCATCTCTCTAATCAAAAAACAGGTGCGCTCATCACCATTGAAAAACATAACACGTTGGATCAATACAGCGAGCGAGCTGTATTATTACATAGTAAAGTAAGCAAAGAAATACTCATTAATATATTCACACCACTCACACCACTTCACGACGGTGCAGTTATCATTCGTGGGGATGAAATTGTGTGTGCAGGTGCATATTATGTATTATCTGAAAATGAAAAAGTAGAGTCTACAATGGGATCTAGACATCGTGCCGGATTAGGCATTAGTGAAGTAACAGATAGTTTAACGATTGTTGTTTCTGAGGAAACAGGAAGCATCTCTATTGCAATTGAAGGTATTTTAGTACGTTTAAGTGAGAAAGAAAAGCTCATGGACTACTTGAATACATTTATGAAGTGAGGCACATATGAAAAGTATAGTGATGATTTTATTTTTACCATTTCGTGTATTGGCCGGAAACCAAGTTTCTGGAATTTTATTTAATATATTTAAAAAATATCCGTGGCTAAATATTATTTTGTCATTTCTTTTTGCTTTTGTAACGATACTCATAGTTAATAGAGGGTAATATGATTCATCCAATTTTCTTATTTGTTTTTTCCATTCTCATGCTCGTGATGATTATTCTTCAAAGTCTCCAACAAGAAAAAGTATTTGTATTGAGACTTGTTTTTGTTTTTGTCTTTGTTTTTGGGAACGCGATGTTGACATATTTAACCTTTAATGAAACCATTGTTTTAGCGTCATTATCCACACTGAACCAACAACTATATCTTGCTTATGTTGTTCTCGTATTTCTAATATTATTAGTCCTTATTTTAAGTTTATTTAAGTCATCCACTCTAAAATCGAATCATTATGCACTATTTATTAAAGCAATGAAAAATTCTAAATTTAACATGTATTTTATTTTAGATCAAAAAGAACGATTAAAAGATGTTTCGATTGGCTTCTTACATGAATTAGGATTAGAAAAAGAAGACACTTTAGGAAAAAAACTTTACCAGACACTTTCTAAGACCATACGACTCCAACAACTCAACAACGAAGATGCAACGCCTAAAGATTTGCAAAACTTCTTATCGACGTATAAAAAAACAGTCAAACCGAGTCAAACTGATGTCTTAGAAATCATTTTTTTAAACGCATTAGGAGAGCGAACACTCATTCGTTTCATTCTTCAACCTGTTTTTGTTTTTTCTAAATTTAGAGGACTCGTTGCGGTAGGAGAAAAGAAGACAAATATCGAAATGATTGCTGTTGAAAAAGAACTTGAACAAAGTAATTTAGAATTAGAAAGTATCCGTCATAAATTTGTTGCAGTACTCGAATTAACTAAAGAAGGATTGTTCTCGATCGATTTAAACAAACAAGAAATTTGGATGAATGAATCCGCGAGTCAGTTGTTTCAATTAGGAAGTGAAACAACACCTTATGAAACATTTTTACATAGACTTGTAAAAGAAGATCAAGAAAAGAGAGATCAAATCATAAGTAGGTTAAGCTATGAAGCGCCAACATACGAATTCAAATATCGAATTCTTAAAGAAAATCAAACAGTTTGGGTTGTAGAAAAAGGGAAGTATTTGTTTGATAATCACGAGGAAAAAACGATTATGGGAACGATTCAAGAAGTTCAAGCAAAACACTTCTTAGCATCTAATATCGACGTATTAGACGCATTAAAAACATACCACGATATCGAAGTTGATTTACAAAAAAAGAAAAACAATCAACAATTTTATGATATTTTATACATCTCCATGCATAATTTAAATGAGTTGAATTTAAAGCACGGACGTGATGTTGGCAATATGTTTTTAAGTGAATATATTAAACAGATGAGAAAAACATTTATATCTGAATCTGGTGATATTTATAGAATGAGTGGAAGTCGTTTCATTGTATTAATCACTGATCCAAGACGTGTTGATAATCTTGAAAAAGGACTTCAAACAGGGACACATTTTATGGATGTTGCTTTACAGTATGGTACCATTAGAGAACAACTACAAGTCAACGCTGTGATGATGGAAAGTACACTTGTGAAACATATCCAAGAAACGTTAAGATACATGGAACAGCAGTTAATTACTTTACGTGTAGGGATGCAAAAAAAATCAACCATAAGACTCTATGACGAAATCTGAAATTAGATCATATATGCTTGAACAAAGATACGCATTGAAAGAAGAAAAGCATCTTGAATATTCATTAAATGCAGTCAAACATATTCAAGCCCACCCTATGTATCAACAAGCACGTGTTGTTGGGTTGTACCACCCTATTAAAAATGAACTGAATATACTATCTCTTCTTGAAGATCAAAAAACTTTTTTATTACCAGTGGTGAATGAAGATCAGATGCATTATCATCTTTTTAAAAACGATGATACACTCATTAAAAGTACACTTCAAATATTAGAACCTAAAGATAATCCCGTGATGGATGATACACTTGAATTAATCATTGTTCCTGCACTTGCCGTAAGTAAAGATGGCCACCGAATTGGATATGGAAAAGGATTTTTTGACAAGTTTATTCAAACGCACGCACACATCAAAACATTAACAGTTGTTTTAGACTTTCAAGTAATAGAAAAATTACCTGTAGAAAATCACGATCAACGGATTCAAGATGTGATCATATTAAAAGGAGACCAACATGATTATTGAAACAGAACATGGCGAATACACACTTATAAAAAACTATAAAGATGCATTTGATATCATTAAATTTAATGAAAAATATATCGATGATTTATTTGATAAGTATCAATACATTGTTGGTGATATTTCTGCGAGTATTTTAAGATTAAGAGGGTTTTCAGAAGATGAGAGTAGTCCACAAAGCTTTAAAAAAATACCTGATTATTTAAATGAAAGCTGTAATATGAATACAGCGTATTTTATTTTAAAAAGAGGAACAGAAGCGATAGAAGAAGGATTGCTTGAAAAACAAGAGGATACACCTTATAATGAAGACAAGGAGTAAAAAGTGGATCAACAAACAATGGTAACCCAAGTAAATACTTTAATTACAAAAGTTAGACCGTATCTTCAAAGAGACGGTGGCGATATTGAAATCATCTCTATTGATGATGGCATCGTTTATGTAAAGATGCTCGGTGCATGTGATGGTTGTATGGCAATTGATATTACCCTTAAACAAGGAATAGAAACCATGTTATTAGAAAACGTTCCAGGAATCATTGGTGTCGTGATGGTAGAAGAATAAGGTCATTTTATATACATGATCTTTTTTTTTTGATATAATATAATAAATTATTTAAAGGAGAATTACATGGCAAAAATTGGACTTATCGTAGATTCAACGTTTACCATCAGCGAAGAACTTGCAAAAAAGCATGACATTTCTATTATTCCCCTAACCGTATTTGTTGATGGACAACCACATTTAGATGGAACAATTACTATCAAACAACTCGAACAAGCATTTTTAGAAGACAAAGATTTTAAGACAAGTCAACCTACTCCAGAAAGTTATGTGAAAGCATACGAAGAACAACTTAAAAAGTACGATGAATTACTCGTATTAACACTTGCAAAAAATTTGAGTGGAACATTTAACTCAGCAACACTCGCAAGAGAAACATTAGACCAACCAGAACGTGTCACCATTGTTGATACAGAATCAACAGGTGCGGGCGGACTTTATTTTGTTGAAGCTGTTTTAGCAAAACTTAAAAAAGAAGTTGCAATGTCTGAACTCGTTGCGTTATGTGAAGACATTAAAACAAGAGGCTTTTTCTTCATCACTGTTGATGATTTAAAGTATTTAATCAAAGGTGGTAGAATTACAAAAACCAAAGCATTCATCGGTAACTTGTTAAAGAAAAAACCAGTATTGAAATTTAAAAATGGAAAATTAGAACTTGATCAAACCGTACGTAGTTTCATCGGTGTTAAAGACTACATATTTGAACAATCTAAAGGATTGATTGAAACAACTAAAAAGAAATTAACAGTTTATATCAACTACGTTAATGACATCGAACGTGCTCAATCGTTAAAAGAAAAACTGTCTGAACTTGGGAATGAAGTTAAAATCCAAATCGTCGGTCTTGTAAGTCCAGTTGTTTCAGCACACGTCGGACTTGGTGCATTAGGCATCTACTTAGTTACTGAATAACACATTAAAGGATACCACTTGGTATCCTTTTTTTATGATATAATAAATTGAGGTTTTCTATGGAAACAGGGCAAGTAATCAGGTGTAAAGTATCAGGTATTCAGTCTTATGGAGCGTTCGTAGAATGTGGGGAGATTAAAGGATTGATTCACATCTCTGAACTCTCTGATTTTTATGTCGCAAATATAGAGTCGATGTTACACGTTGGGGATGATATTGATTGTTATGTTTTAGAAGTAGATACCAATAAACTAAAACTCAGTTTAAAAAAGATTTATTACATCCCTCATCACGTATTAAGACATATCAAAATTACAACCGGATTTTTAACACTTGAACGCGTCTTACCTCACTTCATAGAAAAAGCTAAAAAACACATCAAAGGAGAGTCACATGATTCACATTAACACAAAGTATGTCACACCATTTCTAAAGGGTGATATGAATGATTACCAGTCAAGAGTCAATGAAATTCATCACATGATTCATGAAAAAACAGGAAAGGGTTCTGATTTTTTAGGTTGGGTAGAACTCCCTAACACCATTTCAGAACAGTTACCTAGAATTCAAAGTGTTGCTGACAGGTTAAAACAATATGATGTTTTAGTTGTGATTGGTATCGGGGGATCTTATTTAGGGACAAAAGCAGGATTAAAATTTTTAGAAACACCTTTTAAACATATTAAACCAGAAATTATTTTTGCTGGACACAATATGTCAAGTAATTATATGGTTGAGTTGTTAGAATATATTAAAGATAAAAGTGTTGCAGTCAATGTGATTTCAAAATCAGGAACAACAACAGAACCAGCTATTGCATTTCGTTTAATCATGGATCAACTTAAAGCAAGATACTCAAAAGTAGAACTTCAGTCACGTATCGTTGCCACCACAGACCAAGCGCGTGGCGCACTATTTCAATTATCTAAAGCTGAAGGATATGATCAATTTGTCATACCCGATGATGTTGGTGGAAGATACAGTGTCTTATCTCCAGTAGGATTATTACCACTTGCTGTTGCAGGTTATGATATTCAGGAGATGATTTCAGGTGCTAAAAAAGCATATGAAGATGCATCTAACCCAGATTTAACAAAAAACGTAAGTTACCAATATGCAGTCTTACGCTACATGCTTTATACACAAGGTAAGAAAATAGAAATGCTTGCAAGTTACGAACCAAACATGCAATATGTCAACGAATGGTGGAAACAATTATTTGGTGAATCTGAAGGTAAAGAAAATAAAGGACTTTTTATTTCTAGTGCTCTTTTCTCTACAGATTTACACTCATTAGGTCAATATATACAAGAAGGTGAAAGACATTTATTTGAAACCGTTATTCATATTGATCAACCTAAAAAAGACATTGTGATTCAAGCACAAGATCAAGATTTAGACGGTTTAAACTATCTTGCTGGAGAAACACTTTCTTATGTGAATACAAAAGCAGAAGAAGGCACATTACTAGCCCACCAAGAAGGAAATGTTCCTAACATCGTTTTACATTTAGAAAATGTCAGTGAAGCGTCTTTTGGCTACATGATGTATTTCTTTGAAATTGCATGTGCAATGTCAGCGTATTTAATTGAGATTAATCCATTTGATCAACCAGGTGTTGAATCGTATAAAAAACATATGTTTCAATTATTAGGTAAACCAGGCTATTGACCTTATGTCAATACACGTGACCTCGAATCAACAAGAAACTGAACTTCTAGGCTATCAATTAGCTTCTCTTTTAAACTATCAAGATTACCCTATCGTGATATTAGATGGTCCACTTGCAGCAGGAAAAACAACATTTACTAAAGGAATTGCTAAAGCATTAGACATTACTAAAATGATCAATAGTCCTAGTTATACACTTATGAAATCATATCAGTCAGAAGATAAAACTAAACAACTTTACCATTTAGATTTATATAGAATGAATAAAAATAATCAAGATTATGATTTAGAGGAATATATCAATGCAGAGGCATTTACCGTTATTGAGTGGCCTTTTCAAGTTCCTCAGTTATTACCAGAACATTATGTAAAAGTAACACTTAAGGTGACTTCAGAATTGATAAGAGAGATAGAAATTACTTGTCATGCGCCATATTGTGTGAACTTGGAGCAAAAACGATGATTAAATTATATATGGATGTGTCAACAAATGTTATGTATATCGCTTTATCAAAAGATAATACACTACTAGATTTTTCTGTCCGTCATGGTAAAAGAGATCATGCAAAATACTTAGTTGATCGCATTCATCTAATACTTGAAAAAAATAAACTTCGTTTAGAGGATGTTAATGAAATAATTGTAGGAGAAGGACCAGGATCTTATACTGGTATTAGAATTGCTGTTACTGTTGGAAAAACTCTTGCCTATGCTAAAAAAATTGATTTATATCGTGTTTCAAGTTTAATATTTATGTCCTCTGGCTTTGAAGGTCTTACTTGTGTCATACATGATGCGAGAAGAGGTTTTGTTTTTGCATCTATATATAAAGATGGTGACGTGTTTCTAAATAGTAAATATATTCTTTTAGAAGAATTAGAAAAACATGCACATTATAAATATGCAAACTTAATTACACTAGATGAAGAAACTTATAAAGTTGAACTTTCTAAAATTGATTTACATAGAAAGTTAGTTGTTGATGTTCATTTATTTGAACCAAACTATTCACGATTAACTGAGGCAGAAGAAAATGCAAGTTAGAAAAGCTAAAGATATTGATGCTGAAATCATTTCATCTATTGAACAAAGTGCTCTGAATGAATCGTTAGGGATTCCATTTTTAAGACAAGAGTTACTCACGAATCCATTTGCTAACTATTATATTGTTGAAAAAAACGAAGTTGGCATTGGTTATATTGGTGTTCGAGTAGTTGATGATCATGGCGAAATTATGAATTTTGCTGTTTATAAAGAAAAACAAAGACAAGGATATGGCACCTTTCTTTTTGAATATGTATTAAAAGAAATGCTTTCACTCGGTGTTACCAGTATGTCTTTAGAAGTTAGAAGAAGTAATGCAAAAGCAATAAAGTTTTATGAAAAATATGGATTTACTAAGTCTTACTTAAGACCAAACTACTACAGTGATGAAGATGCAGTCGTTTATATAAAGGAATTTAATCATGATTATATTAGCGATTGAAAGTAGTTGTGACGAAACAAGTGTTGCGATCTTAAAAGGCGAAAGAGAAATCTTAGCACACGTTCTCGTTTCTCAAATCGATATTTTTAAATCATTTGGTGGTGTTGTTCCGGAAATGGCATCAAGAAACCATGTTTCAGTCATTACAAAACTCATAGATGAAGCATTAAATCAAGCAAATATTCAACCAAGTGAACTTTCATTTGTTGCAGTTACTAAAGGTCCGGGATTAATTGGATCTTTATTAGTAGGTATTAATGCAGCAACTGCATTTGCTTATGCACATCACATACCCGTGATTGGCGTTAATCATTTAGCGGGTCATATTTATTCCGCGAATTTAGTTCAACCATTTGAATTTCCACTTCTTGCTTTGTTAGTTTCTGGAGGACACACGGAGCTCATTTATATGCACGATCATATGTCATTTAAAATTATCGGAGAAACGCTAGACGATGCCGTTGGAGAAGCCTATGATAAAGTTGCTAAAATGTTAGGGTTAGGTTATCCTGGTGGACCTTTAATAGACCAAAAAGCATTTCTTGGTAAAGACACATACCAATTGCCTAGACCTAAACTTGAATCTCATGGTCTCAATTTTAGTTTTTCAGGACTTAAAAGTGCCGTTGCAAATATCGTAGGAAAAGAACGAGAAAAGATTGATGTAAACAACATGTGTACCTCATTTCAGTCAGCAGTCATGGATGTAATACAATATAAATTAGAAAAAACCTACGAAACATATGATGTTAAACAAACCATTATTGTCGGCGGTGTTGCTGCAAATAAAGGCTTAAGAATGATGCTTGAAAAACAATTTTCATCCAAAAACATCATTGTTCCACCATTAAATTATTGTACGGATAATGCAGTTATGATCGCTGCTGCCGCTTATCATCAATACAGATTAAATCCTAATTTTAAAGATTATATTTTAGGTGGTCAAGCAAATCTTTCTCTTGATTAAGGAGATTTCATGTTTTTCTTAATTAAACTTTTGGTTAAATACATCCTTATCCCTATTTTTATTACACTATTGATTCCAATAATCATTCTTTTGTTTATGTACCAACCGCTAGATTTTTATTATCAAGATAAAGAATTAGAACAAGCCTCTTTAAATGAAATCTTAGAAGATGGATTGAATACATTTACAGATAGTGAAGCGAATTCTTTATCATTTTCATTACATGAAGATGAAG
>JAURNN010000030.1 GCA_030830185.1 Bacillota bacterium
CTTAACACTTGATGATAATTATAATGAATCATTTGATGTTTTACCACTTGATTCATCCATGATTATTGATCACTGGGAATATCACGTACAAAATTAATTATAAAAAAAGAGAAAAGCTATGCTTTTCTCTTTTTTATTGTTTCTATAGTATGTAATAAAGGTCCATCTAAAACATGCAATTTATTTTGATATTCTAAAATAGCAATATTTAAAGCATCTAGTGTTTGTTGAGCATACTCTAATCCTTTTAGACTGACATACGTTGGTTTTTTTCTAATATCATCTGATTTACTTTTACCTAAGATTTCTGGTGTAGATGTGTATTCTAAAACGTCATCTTGTATTTGAAAATATAAACCTAGTGCATGTCCTAAAGACTCCCAGTTGTTGATATCATTAAAAGCATTAGATGCAATGGCACCAAGTATAAAGGAGGCTTGGATTAAATTTGCAGTTTTATGTACATACATTACTTCTAAATGATTTAAATTAACAGTTTGTTTTTCTGATTCAATATCTAAAATTTGTCCGTAAACCATACCCTTTGAACCGGTTTTACTCGAAAGTATGTCTATTATTTTCACTTTTTGATCAGACGTTAATACCAAAGACGATGAAATGATACGAAAGCTATCCGTTAATAATGCATCACCAACAAGTATTGCGGTTGCCTCATTAAAAGCAATATGTAAAGTTGGTTTTCCACGCCTTAAAGTATCATCATCCATGGATGGAAGATCGTCATGAACTAAGGAATAGGTATGTAATAATTCTAAAGCGATTGCTACATCCATATAAGTTTCAGGATTTAATCCATAATGTTCTATGACTTGAAGCATCAATAGAGGACGTATACGCTTTCCTCCTGCGAGTAAAGCGTAGGTGATACCTTCTTTTAATGTAGAGTTATCTAATGTATCAATATAACGTTTAAGAGCATCGTTTATTTTTTCTATCATGTTTTATCTCCTGTATGTATTATAACAAAAGTATTGAAATTCTTTTGTCGTAATTGTGCAATGCTTAATTATGTGAGTCATTTTATTATATGTCATCGTGCTATAATATATATGGTAGGTTAATGTCAAAAATGCACGGTAAAATCATTTTAATTGGAGAACATGCAGTTGTTTATAATAAACCGGCAATCGTTTGTCCGGTTTTTGATGCTAATGTCTCAGTTGATATTAAACCTTTTGAATACACAAGAATTGAAAGTGATTTTTACAGTGGAGCTATTGAGAATGCATCAGAGCAGTTTGAACCCATTCAACAGTTAATTTTAAAGTTAATGGAGGTAAATAATATTGAACCCGTTCTTATAAAGATTATAAACAATATTCCAATAGCGGCAGGCATGGGAGCATCTGCAGCTATTGCTGGAGCAATCACTAAAGCTATATATCAATATATAAACCAATTATTGACTGAAGATAAGTTAAAGACATGGATATCATATTCTGAAAAGATTGCTCATGGAAATCCAAGTGGTATCGATATGGCGGGTATTTTAACAAACAAAGCATTAATTTTTCAAAAAGATCACGAAATAGAACCCATAAGATTTGATGTAGATGGATTCTTACTGATCGTTTTTAGTAATACACATGGATCAACAAAAGAAGCTGTGTCACTTGTTTCAAAACATATACTGCTCTATCCGAATGCTTTGGATAACATGCAACAATCTGTTTTAAGCGCTAGAAGACACATATTTAATAAAGATATTCATGCTTTAGGAAATGAGATGAACCAATATCAACAATATTTAAATCAATTAGGCGTTTCATCGCCCGTATTAGAAAGTATGATTAAAGAAGCCAGAGATTATGGTGCATTAGGATCAAAACTCTCAGGTGGTGGTTTGGGTGGTTGCATCATTGCATTGTTTGATAACCATGACAAACTCATTGATTTAAAAAGGCATTTTTACAACCAAGGATTTTTTAAACAATTTGTTATTGATTTAAAGAGGATATAAAATGAAAACAGTTACTGCACGTGCTCCAATTAATATCGCACTTATTAAATATTGGGGTAAAAAAGATAGAGTTGAAGTATTACCTTTTCAACCTTCTTTGTCTTTATCATTAGATATTTTTGAAACTAAAACAACGATTAAAGAAGTAAATCTTAAAGGTTTTCATTTTTTAATTAATGGAAAAGAAGATGAGGAAGTTAAACGTAAAACAGAGAAATTCATTCATCTTTTTGATTCGAATCTTTCATTAGAAGGCATTCAAATAGAAACTAATAATACAGGACCAACTGCGGCAGGACTTGCCTCATCTGCGAGTGGATTTGCTGCACTTGCAGTTGCTGCTAATCATTTTTTTGGTTTCCACTATAATTTAGATAAACTTGCAGCAATTACTAGAAAAGGGTCTGGTTCAGCGATTAGAAGTTTACTTCCAGAGGCAGTCGCTTGGTATCCTGAAGGACATATCAAAGCGATTGAATTTCCATTTGATGATGTTGTCTTGGGTGTCATTATCATTAATGATCAAAAGAAAAGCATTGGCTCTACTGAAGGTATGAAGCTGAGTGTTGAAACGTCACCTGAGTATCAAGAATGGGTAAAACAATCGTTTATTGATTTTGAACAATTTCAAGAAGGGTTAAAAGAAGAAAATTTTAATAAGATTGGTCAAATTTCCGAAGACAATGCTTTACGCATGCACCATGTATGCGAAACGACAACTCCAAGTATTCATTATTTATCAAAGAAATCATATGAAGTCATATCTTTCATACAAAAAATAAGAAAAAATAAGCACTTTGAAGCATATGTTACAATGGATGCAGGTCCAAATGTAAAAGTTCTTACAAAAATAAAATATAAAAAACAAATAGAAGAAATGTTGCATCATCAAGGCATTGAGATTCTTTGGTCTGGTATTGATACGAAAGGTGCGGTGATCATTGATGGATAATATCACTGTAAAAAAACCTGGAAAATTATATCTTGCGGGAGAATATGCTGTTGTTAAAGGATATCACGCCATTATCATGCCATCAAAATGGATGCTACAAGTTGATATTTCTAAACAAGATTTTTTCTCGATTAATAGCGATCAATTTAAAGAACATATCATATTTAAAGTCATTGATTATAAAATTGATTATCCTTATGCATTATGGAAACATACGCTTCAAAGTATTTACAGATACTTAAGATTTAAAAAAATTCCTCTAAGACCTCATCATATTCAAATTACATCTGAATTACATAAAGACGAAAAAAAATGGGGATTAGGGTCTTCAGGCGCGTTAACTATTGCATTAATTGATGCAGTTTTAAAATTTCATGATGTTCATTTTACGCCATTGGAACTTTATAAATTGGGTGTGATCACTCAAAAAGATTTAATGGAAAAAAGTTCTTTTGGTGATTTAGCAATGAGTGCATTTAGTAAACCATTGTTTTACCGAAAATTCAACACTAAATTACTTACTCAACCACTGTTTCAAGATATAAATAAAGAATGGAAAGATCTTATTATTTCACCGATAGAATTCGATCATCTTCCAATCATTATCGTTCACACAAATCAAACAGCATCCTCTTATAAACTCGTATCATCAGTCTTTTCATCAAAAGAAAACTTAAATGTACTTGAACATATTGATAAAGTTACTCAACAATTATATACAGTTTTAGTTTCAGAAGACTACGATGGCGTGTATCCATTATTGAAAAAACATCATGAGTTATTGATGAAATTAAAAGTAAGAAAACCACTCTTTACAACCAACATGAATCAAATAGTTTCACATATAACTTTAGATGAAGTTGGATTTAAATTTTCAGGAGCTGGTGGTGGCGATAATATGCTTATAGGAACTACTATCAACAATATCGAAAATTTGATTACTCAAATACCTAAAGAATATCCAATTATTAATAACTATATCAAAGGAGTTATTCATGTCAAATAGAAAAGATGATCATATTCATTCAGCGTTAAAACAAGACCATCCAAATAATGATTTTGATAGCGTAAGGTTGTTATCAAATTCAGTTGGTTCAGTGAATGTAAAAGACGTGGATATTCAAGTTCATATGTTTGAAAGAACTTTTTTAACGCCTATTTATATCAATGCGATGTCTGGTGGTTCTGAGTTATCTAAAGAAGTCAATGAAAAACTTTCAGTTGTTGCATCACATTTTGGATTTCCCATGGCTACAGGTTCCTTATCTGCAGCAATTAAAAATGATACTTGGAAAGAAAGCTTTCAAATTATACAAAAAAATATGGAAAATGGCTTTAAAATTGCAAATATCGGGTTATCTAGATCTAAAGAAGATGCCAAAAAAGCAGTAGAAATTTTAAATGCTGACGCTCTGCAGATTCATTTAAATGTCGCTCAAGAAATTACAATGCCTGAAGGTGATCGTGAATTTAAACATTGGAATGCACGTATTTCTGAAATCATTAATTATATTGATGTTCCAGTAATTGTCAAAGAAGTTGGTTTTGGAATGACAAGAGAAACAGTAGAATTACTGTCTTCACTTGGTGTGACATATATCGATGTCTCTGGAAAAGGTGGTACAAACTTTATTTCAGTTGAAAATGATAGAAGAGTGAATCGCCTAAAAACATTTGAAAACTACGGAATCTCAACTGTAGAATCTCTTTTAGATAACCAAAATCAAAAGGTTACTTTGTTTGCCAGCGGTGGCATCAGAGATGCATTTGATGTTGTTAAGGCATTATCATTAGGTGCAACAATGGTCGGCATGAGTGGTTACTTTTTAAAACTTGTGATGCAACACTCTATTGAAGAAGTGCTTGTTATTATTCAAACACTTATTGATGATGTTAAGGGAATGATGGCAGTATTAAATGTAGAGAATATACAAGATTTAAAACATGTTCAGAAAATTTATCACGGAACTGTTTTAGAGTTTATCAATCAAAGAAAAAAGTAAGCATTATTTGCTTACTTTTTTATATATTCGATGTCCTTGGATCATTTGTTCTAAAACAAAATTATTTTGAGCATGTGGTGTAAAGTCTGATTCTATGAATTGATGCGTGACTTCTTTTTCTTTATAAAAACTCATGTAACTTTGATACGTTTCAAAATTAATTTCATCACGATCATCTAAATGCTTTAACATGGCGTCCTTGTTAAAGACTTTTTCATAACCTTCTTGAATCGTTAAGGAGAAGAATTCACCAATGGCACCTGAACCATATGAAAACATCCCAATGGTTTCATTTTCTAAATTCTCTTTTGCCAATGATAATACAGAAATTAAACTTAAAAATAATGATCCATTATAAATGTTTCCAACTTCTTGAGTGAAGGCTTTAACAACCTCTATTTTTTCATCACTAATCGGATGTGAATAGACTTTATTTGCTTTAACTGCCATATTTGCAAATGGCATGTGGAAGCATGTATATAAAAAGTTTGTATGAGGATCAACTCTTTTTAACATATCGTTATAACAACGTATCGATAAATGCCCATCAACCGTTGGAATTTCTTGATATGAAGGTCTATAAAAATCAGGAAGTTCTTCAGTGGTAAATGTTCCTTTATGTACTTGAGCAAGTCTTGGATTGGCACTTACGAGCATTGCAATGGCTCCAGCACCTTGAGTTGCTTCTCCAGGCGTATTAAAACCATACCATGCAACATCAGAAGATAACACAAGTACTTTTTTATCAGGTTGCATTCTCACATAATCTAAAGCAAGTTGAAGAGACCCTGTTGCAGCATAACATGCTTGTTTCAATTCTAAAATACGGATGTTATGTTGAAGTCCAAGCATTCTGTGGACATAATTTCCAGCTGCTTTTGAGTAATCAATCGCTGTTTCTGTTGCGAATAAGATGGTATCAATCGCTGCTTTATCTTCTTTGGTTAAAATGCTATTTGCTGCTTCTAATGCCATGGTGACAATATCTTCAGCTGGTGAGATCACAGACATTTTATGTTGACCAATCCCTATTTTGTATTTATTAACGTCTTGATTTCTTTCTTTTGCAAGAGAGGTCATATCTAAGTAATATCTTGGGACATAAAAACCTATTTTGTCTATTCCAATTTTCATGGTTGTTTCCTTTCGATACGCTTGTGAGATTGTGTAAGTTCATTTGTATTCGTTAATGCAGCCATTAATGATAATTCTCCACATAAAACAACAGCTGCAGCGATTTGAGCAAGTTTCTGTGCGCCTAATTCATCAGATATATCAAGTAAATCTAGATTTTTTTGAGCATCTAATGCATCTTTACCATGTCCAATGCTTCCAACAATGATATTAGGCAGTGACACTGAAAAGTATAAGTCACCATTTTTTACTTCACAATGGGTAATGCCTTGAGACCCTTCTACAATGTTTGCTGCATCTTGACCTGTTGCTAAGTAAAAGGCAAGAAGCATATTTGCATAATGTGCGTTTGCTGTAAGAAGTCCACCAGAAGCAATAGAACCAATTAAATTCTTTTTAATGTTTAAGTCTACAATTTTCTCAGGTGTTGTTCTTAGGGATTGTTCAACAATTTCTCTTGAAATCGTTAATTCAGCAATCACATGTTTACCACGACCTAATATAGAATTTACTGCAGATACTTTTTTATCGGTGCAGTAATTTCCAGAGACACTTATATAGTGAAGTTCAGGATATAACGTTAAAATAGCTTCAGCTAATTGATCTGAAGCGAACGTTGTCATATTGTGACCTGATGCATTGCCTGTTTCATATCCGAATCGTAAATATAATAAATTACCGACGATTTTTGCATCAATTTGTTTTAAGAAAGCATATTTAGATTGCTTAGAAATAATCGTTTCTTGAAAATATTCTTTTTTGGATTGAACATCATCTAATACACGTTTTGCAAAAATAGCATTGGGCGCTTCAAACAAAATAGAACGTGTCATCATATCTGATAACACGGTCGTGGTTAAGGTTTTTGCGAGCCTAGTAATTTTCGCACCACGTCCTACAGAATGAAACAAAGTTGTTTCGTAAGTAGTAATCGGTGGCGCAAGCTCGATATTCGATTGAGATTCCTTTAAATAATGCATTTCTGCAAAATAAATTGGACCAACAACTTGTGTTGGGATACCTGTGAAATACAATTGGTTTTTCATAAAGACCTACCTAAAGTGGACTTAACTTTATTTTACACCAAATGCGCTATTTTTATAAGACTTTTGCGATATTAATAAAAAAAGATTCATTTTCACATTAATGTGATACACAGTATTGTGTTATACACAACACTATGTTATAATGATGTTAGGAGAACTTATGGAAGCCCAATTTAAAAAAGGTATTATTGAACTGTGCATCTTAACACTAATTGCACATGAAGATATGTATGGCTATCAAATTATTAAATCTTTTGAGAATGTGATTGATGTTAATGATAATACGGTATACCCAATTCTTAGAAGACTGACATTAGAGCATTATTTTGATACATATTTAGTTCCTTCTAACGAAGGTGCACCAAGAAAAATGTATCAAATTAGTCATAAGGGGCTAGATTATCTTATTGAGTTAAGACAAACGTGGGATCAATTTATCGGCGGCGTCTATCATATATTAAACTTAAAGGAGTTA
>JAURNN010000031.1 GCA_030830185.1 Bacillota bacterium
AACACTTAATAGATCGACTCTTTTTAATACTTCAGACACATCATATGTTAATCTTGGCATCATTTCTTTTGTGACTTCAGTCACATCAACAAGTTTGATGATGTCATCGGTATAAACTGGATGATGTTCATCATCATAACACCCATCAAAAATATATGAATGATTTAAGACTGCTAAAAAATACGATACTTTTTTATTGGTTTTAAGTGCATGATTAATAATATATCTTTGATACGCAATATCATAAAGATATTCACCGATTTTATGATCTTTATCAAGCATGGTTTGATATTTTTCTAAATAGTTTTTTGAAACTTCTTGATGATTAATATGGTAGGGGTAATAAATCTCTCCATATCGCTCAAACATGTGGTTTTTATCTTTACCACGCTTGAAATAAAAACATGCTTCATCAAATTTTTTTGATGTCGTAGCTTTGACCTCGATGATTCTAATATGATCATCATCCTCTTGATAAATATCTAAGAAACTAAAGAGGGAATCGTGTTCTAAGGTGTATTCAAAACGTTTTTGTTTAAACGTGTCTTCAGAAAAAATGATCTCTCCACCAAACATATGTTTGATTTTTCTAGCAGCAAGCATTTCTATTTTTTTAAAGTCTTCCATCATGAGTGGTAATTCTTTGTTATGGAAACGTTCAAAAACATCTTCACGATCATTATCGTGCATATCAGTAAGTAAATCTTCAAGTTTCTGATTTGTTTCAAACGTCATGAGGTCTTCTAGACTTGCTTCTTTAGTGAATGCAACAACTGCATTACCCTCTTCTTTAGCAACTTCTGCAAGTCCAGCATATCTACCACACCTATTGAGTGCTTTAAATGTTGTTTTTGAAATATTCATAAGATACCCCTTATTTCTATTGTATCAATAAACTATAAAAAAAATAAGGTTTCCCTTATTTTATAATGTTTAACTGATGCATCAAACAAGAGGATTCAAGCATTGAGTCTGGATGATAACAAATACCCTCATCGACATAAAGAAGGACAGGTAGATCATAATACGAATCTGCATATGCTTTAGAATGCGTGATCGTTTCATTTGAAAATCGTTTTTGAATGGCTTCTACTTTTTTCTCTTTGATGATAATTTCAACTTGGGATGAAGTAAGTCTTTCTTGATTTTTTTGTGAATGTGTACCAATGACTTCATCAAACCCTTCGTTCAAAAATGGTGTTAGCATTACATCAAAGCTTCCAGATAATAAAATACAATAGAACCCATCTTTTTTATCTTTTTGAAGTTGTTTTTTTAGATCTTGTTGAATACTTGGTTTTAAAGACTCATAAAATACGTGCATAAATGATTGAAGTGTCTCCTCATCTAAACAATGTAATAAATCAATCGTTTTTGCCATTGCATGTTTACGAAAGGTTTCTTTATCCCACCTTAATTTGAGTTTGTGTAAGATATACCACAATTTAATAGTGTTCCAGTATTTTTTATGAACTTTAGCATTATATCCTTTTTCTTTAAAAAGTTTAAAAAGATGCGGAACAGTCTGAACGTTCACATACGTTCCATCAAAATCATAAATGGCGAGTTTCATGCATCCTCTTTTCGAGTCAATAAATATAAGATGCATACAAGTATCAAGATAAGACCATATAAATAAAGTGTTTCATTTAAAAAATCAAGAATCACAGAAGAAAAAAGCGTACCAAGTATTGCTGATATACCGTACCCTAAAAAAACTTTACCATATAAAGATGCATACATATCTTTACCATGTTTTTTCTTAATGTAATTTGGCATAATGGACAACCATGCACCTAAATTAAACCAATATAACCCGTAACCGATACTAAATAATAGAAATGATGATCCTTGGTTTAAAAAGTTAATAATTGATGCGAAAATAATGAGCCCAATCGAAATTAATGCTGTTTTTCTAAATCCTTCATGATCGAGTAAGTACCCAAAAATAGGTCTAGATATGGCATTTAGTAATGCAAAGGCACTCATGATTAAAGCAACATCAACAGGTCTAAAAAGATAATAATTGACACCTACCGTATTGGTAAGTCCGATCATCATGAGTCCGATCATTGTTGCAGTTGTAAATATTAGTAACAAACGTGCATATGGAATTGTTTTGGACGTGATTTCATGAAAATCATGGTGATCATAAGGGTAGATGATAAGCAGTGGTAACGCAACAACACCACTAAAAATGGCATAAGATATAAACAATGTTTGCGTTGAATACAAATCAATCACAAGTCTAGCAATCGGTGATAATATCACTGAAGATAATCCAAATGCAAGTAACATCATTCCGATAAAAAAACCTGGATGATAATTCGCGTACCTTTGAACAAATTGTAAAGCAACGCCGTATAAAATCCCAACTGAAATCCCCATGAATACCCCATAAAACAATGTAAACATGAACATTGACTCGCTATAGGCGACCCCTAACCAAGAAATAACTAAAAGAATGACACCTATTAAAATTAATATTTTTATGGCAATTTTACGAATCAATTTACCAGTGACAAGCATCGATAAGGCGTAAAATCCAAGTGAAAACATATACGGTAAACCAGAAACCGTAATCGTTGTATTAAACTTAATTTCGATATAAGGGCGATAAATCGAATATGTATACACTGACCCTAACATCATCATTGTTAAGAAAAAGAAAACATAAATGGTGACATATAACTTTTTATTCATAAAGGTATTATAACATGATGGAAAAAGACATTCATCTAAAAAGAAAACACCCTTTAATTTAGGTGTTAACATACTTTTTAAAAATGCTTCAAATAGGGGCCTTGGTTTCAGTGGTCGAGACAAAAATTCTGGATGATATTGAACACCCACAAAAAAAGGATGATTTGTAATTTCTACTGCTTCAACTAGTGTTCTCGTTTCATCAAATGCAGAAAAAACCATATCAGAGTTTTTAAACGCTTCATGATAATTCGGATTGACTTCATAGCGATGACGATGTCTTTCTTCGATCATTTCTTCTTGATAAATATGATACATTTTACTATATTTTTGAATATATGACTTTGAGGCACCTAAGCGTAGTGTTCCTCCTAAAGATTCATCTTCTTCGCGTCCACGTTGTATGTCAATGACTGGATGAATCGTATTAGGATCAAGTTCAGTTGAATGTGCACCTTCTAATTTTAAGACATGTCTTGCATATTCTACAACAGCGAGTTGCATTCCAAAACAAATTCCTAAAAAAGGAATGTTGTTTTCTCTTGCATACTTGATGGCTTTAATTTTGCCTTCTGTTGCACGTACACCAAACCCACCAGGAATTAAAATACCATCTACATCTTTGAGTTGCGTTTCAATGTGGTCTAAATCTTCTGCATCAATCCAAGTAATTTCAACGTGTGTATGGTGATGATATCCTGCGTGTTCTAATGCTTCAATAATTGAAAAATATGCATCGTGGAGACCCACATATTTACCAACCATGGCAATATTTAAAGATTGATTTGTGTTGCGCATGTTTGTAATAAGTTGTTGCCAATCAGAGACATCAACACTTCTTGAATCAAGTTCAAAATGTTTTAGAATATGGTCGGTGATCCCTTGTTTTTCGTAATTTAAAATCACTTCATACAAAATATCGACGTCGTATGATGTAAAGACTGCATCTTTATTCATATCTCCAAGTAACGCAACCTTATCTTTAATAGAGGATTCAAGTGGCGCATCACTTCTTAGTAAAACACCATCTGCATGAATACCAAGTGATCTTAATTCTTTTAAAGAGTGTTGCGTTGGTTTAGTTTTATATTCACCTGAAGCTTTAATATATGGAATAAGTGTTGTATGTAAATAATAAGTGTTATGGTAACCAATATCGCGTCTGAATTGACGAATGGCTTCAATAAAAGGTAAAGATTCAATATCTCCAACCGTTCCACCGACTTCAGTAATAACAATATCTGCGTGTGTATGTTTTGCGATTTTATGTAGTTTTTCTTTAATCATATCCGTAATATGAGGGATCACTTGAACGGTGTGTCCTAAATAATCACCACGACGTTCTTTGTTGATGACTTGATCATAAATTTGACCGGATGTTACTGATGAATCTTTTGTTAAGTACTCGTCAATAAAGCGTTCATAATGACCTAAATCAAGATCTGTTTCTTTACCATCATGGGTGGAGTCTTAGTCTTACTATTTGGTCTCATTGCGGGTAATGGACTTAAGGTCATGATTGAAGCAAAAGTTGATTTAACAAATATGAAAAACTTAATTATTGTTGCATCCATGCTAGTCATTGGTTTAGGACAAGCAGAAATCGTGATTAATGATGCGTCAAGTTTAACCGTGATATCACTTGCAGTACTTGTAGGAATCATCCTTAATGCTGTCCTACATGTGATTCCTTGGAAATCTTTAAAAAAATAATATCATTATATAAATAAAAAAAAGACGCTTTCATATTTAGCGTCTTTTTTTATCGATATTGTTTTGTTAGTATATTGTTCTCATAAATTTCATAATGATACCCGTTTGAAGTGATATGACTCATGATTTTATATTCAGTATCTTGCATCAAATAAAATTTATGCTTCCTATTTTGATATTCAATATAAAACTTTTTACTGATTTTTTCTTGACCTTTTCTTGTATCTAAATAAAATTTAAATACTGTATATTTTGTTTCATATGTTGATGTTTTTTTAAGGCTTCTATTGAGCCTTACAATATCTATTTTCTCTTTATCAAGTAATAACATCATGGCCACTTCTGAGTTGT
Source organism: Bacillota bacterium (assembly GCA_030830185.1). Classification (GTDB taxonomy): domain Bacteria; phylum Bacillota_I; class Bacilli_A; order Acholeplasmatales; family Acholeplasmataceae; genus UBA8290. The sequence continues at coordinate 4,768 of JAURNN010000031.1, forward strand.
TTTTATTATTTGAAGTGAGTCTTGCAATAGGTACTTTTGTTTTTTCGGTTTGATACTCATTAAATAATTTTATTTCAATGATTTCTTTTTGACCCGAAATAATTTTGTTTCCTTGTTGTAAGGATACAAGACCAATTAAAACAAACACTAATGCAAATGTTAGTAACCAATAAATCGTTACTTGAGCTTCACCGCTTAAGAAAAAAGCGATCACTAAAAATTCTATTGCAATAAACGCCCCTACCCCAAACAAAATATATGCAAGTACTTTGTATGTTCTTATTTTCCATTTCTTTAATACTTCTGTAGCATCATAACTTGAAAACAAATCATACATATGTATCTCCTTAACTTCATTATAACAAAAAGCGCCTCATTATGAGACGCTTTCATGTTTTAATGAATTATACTAAGAACACAAAGTAAATCAGTAAGTGTAATAAGAAGAATGCACCTAGGGCATAAACCATCCAATGGACGTCTTTACGTCTTGGTGATAATGCCATTAGTAATGAATAAGTAATAAAACCAAATGCAATCCCTTCAGAAATCTTAAATGTTAAAATCATCATAATGACAGTCATAAAGCTACTTGCTAAGATGATTGGATCGTCAAAATTGATTTCTTTTAATGGTTTCATCATTAAAATACCAACAAAAACAAGAGCGAGTGAGGTTGCAGGTGAATATGCAACACCATCTATAAATACAGCATCTACAAATCCAAAGAGTGGATATAAAAGAATAGCTAGTAAAAACAACACACCAGTAACAACAGCACTTAAACCAGTTTTTGCACCTGCTTGAATCCCTGTATTTGATTCAATATATGAGGTCACTGTAGACGTACCAACAATGGCACCAAAAATCGTACCTACTGAATCCACAAGTAATGCTTGATCATTTCCGATGAGTTGACCTTCTTCATCAAGTAATCCTGCTTGATGTCCTACTGAAACAAGCGTTCCTGCGGTATCAAAAAAGTCAATAAATAACAATGTAATGATGACAGGATAAGCAAGAGGATTAGAAAGTAATGTTCCTATTGCACCAAATGCTTGTCCAAATAAATTACCTGCTTCTGAAATTGCACCTAAATTAGAGGTTGTTAAGTTTGGCATAAATGGTTCTAAACCAGGAAAAATAAGTCCTAGTAATGCGCCACCAATTCCAACTACTAACATCGAGATGATGATTGCAAATCTAGATAATTTACCACCAGCAGTAAATAAAATGAGTACTAAGAAAATACCAACTAGACCAAGTAATACTACAGGATTTGCTAAATTCCCTAATTCGACAAATGTTGCTGGGCTAGAAACGATGATTCCTGCATTTTTTAAACCAATAAATGCAATGAAAAATCCAATTCCTGCACCCATAGCAAGTTTTAAATCTCTTGGAATCGCATTAATAATGAGTTTTCTAAGTCCTGTTAAACTCACCACTAAAAATAAGACCCCTGAAACGAGTACAGCAGCAAGTGCTTCTTGCCACGTGAAACCTAGACCCAATACAACAGTATACGTAAAAAATGCATTAATACCCATACCTGATGCTAAAGCAATTGGGACTTTCCCTAAAAATCCCATTAAAATCGTTGCAAACCCTGCAGCAAGTGCCGTTGCAACAAACACACCTGGCTGACTCATTCCTGCGTCAGCTAACATGAAACTGTTGACTGGTAAAATGTAAACCATCGCTAAGAAGGTCACAATACCACCAATCACTTCAGCACCGATACTTGATCCGCGTGCCTCAATTTGGAAATACTTTTTCAAGAATTCCATACCTTTTTTTCTCCTTTTTTATTTTTTGTCTTCAATAATCAATAAAAAACCACACAAAAAATTGTGTGGTCGATTGAAAACGAAAAAAAGGATTTCAATCGTAGTCATATCATTCACGGTGATATGGTAGAAACTTGACCGCCACATTCGGTCGATTATACGATATATTGAAGACATGTTTAGAGTATCAAATTAAATAATAAAAAACAATAAAAGTAAAACGTTTTCAAATTTCTTTACATTTATTTAGAAAAAGAAAGACTTTTGTATAAATTGATCACAAAAGTCTATATCTAAGAATTTTTGCCTTTTACAACCTTGATATTATTCTTGTAATTCACATTGATGGTATGTTTTCGAACTAAGTATTCTGTGATCATCTCTGATACGTCTATCGGAAATTCTCTTACAATTTCTAGTTCCTTTTGCCAAGTTTGATAGCCACCTCCCATAAATCGATATGAATTCATCGTAATTAGGAATGTCATATCTTCGTCTATAGGTTTTCCCTTAAAAGTTAAGTCCACTACTTCGTTATTTTGAGTGCTATGAACAATGATTTTATATTCAATTCCCTCATAAAAATCATATTGAAAATACATCTTTTTAGGAATTTCAAATTGTTTATTGACGACAATATCTTGACCGTTAAAAGTAAAAAATTGTGCATTTTCAATTAATGCTTCTTTTAATATGTGACCGCTAATTTTACAAAGAAATAATGTGTTTGAAAAAACATATGTTTCCAATACTTCTCTAATTGTGATTTCATCACTTAAACCTAAAATGTCGTTAGGAAAAGAGCATATACTAATGTCAGCTTTTGTAAGTTCCATTTGGATTTCATTAAATAATTGAGCAATTGCCGGTTTCACAATTCGATCTGTTACTGGATCTTTAAATTCTAATGTTGGTCCACTATTTTTAGCAATTACTTGATTTAAAAACATTTCTTTAGCTATTTTAAATTCATCAAGATTTAAGAAGTCTCTGCTAAGATTAAAGTCTTTAAGGTTAATGATCTTGGCCTCTATTTGTTTGTAATTGTCATTAAATTCAACATCAAACTGAATTAAATGTTCCCCTTTATATCCAGGTTGTGAAATCCACTGATTGTTATATTTTTTTACAAATAATCTATGCTCGTGTGAAGTTAGTAAAATATCCACATCAGGAGTTAATAACTCACATCCTACATTTTCTTTAGATCCGTTTTTTATAATTTGATAATCATTGTCGCAGTTGAATCCTCCGTGATATGCAACAATAACTAAATCCGGCTTGTATCGTTCTTTTAAATTTGAAATATATAAATTATAGTCTTGAGACGGATTTATAAATGACAAATTTTGAATTGTTTCTTTCTTTTCCCAATACGGTACATAATGGTTGGTGAATCCAATGGTCAAAATTTGTCTTCCTTCTATATTTTTTAAATCATGACTTAAATCAAAATATAAGGATTTACCTTGAATCACATTAAGACAAATCGTTTTTGCATGAATATTATTGGTAAAATTACGAAGGTATTTCAAACCATAGTTAAAATCATGATTTCCTGGAACAAAATAATCGTAACCTATTTGATTAAATGTATTGATGATTGGATTATCAAAACGTTTTTGATTATTTTTATAAAAAATCATTTCTGGACTGCCTTGAATTGCGTCACCAGAATCAATTTTCATAACATTTCCTTCTAATTTAGAAACATAATTGAAAATATTTTGATATCCATTTATGGATCCATGTACATCAGAGGTATGTATGATTGTGAGTTTCATTTTTTCACCTATTAAATTTTACACTTTATTTACATTAATTTTTTATTAAAACAAATAAATATCTTTTTAATTATGATACAATAATTTTATAAATTTAGGAAAAAGGAGAATTAAAATGTTAAAAAAAGTTGTATTACTGTTTATTGTTTTAATTGGTACAGTAAGTTTAGCATCATGTGAAGCAGCTCCAGAAAAAACAAATCTAAGTGTGTTCTTTGTTCCTTCAAGAGACAATGCAACACTTGTTCAAGGTATCTCTTATTTACCTACTTATCTTAAAGCAGAGCTTTCAGAATTAGGTTTTGACTTTGAAACGGTTAGTGTTTATGTTGGTACTTCATATGAAGCAGTCGGTGAAGCTCTAGATGCTGGAACCGCAGATATTGGTTTCATACCAGGAGGAACTTATGCAGTTTATGCGGATGGTTCTAACATGGATGTTGCATTAACAGCAACCCGCGGAGGATTATCAAAAGATTCTGCTAATCCAAAAGATTGGAACGATGGTTTAGCAACTGAGTCTGATCCAGAGTATCAAGTTACTTATTACCGTTCTTTAGGTATCGCTGGTGTAACAGACAAAGCACGTGCATTAGCAGCAAAAGTTAATGCCGGTACTGCTTTAACTTGGGAAGATTTACAAGATGTTAAAATTGGGGTTCAATCTCCTACTTCTTCAGCTGGTAGAGTTTATCCTTCACTATTATTAAAAGAGTTATTTGGTTACACTCTAGCTGATTTACCTGCTGAAAATGTCATTCAAGTTCCTGGTTATGGTGGTGCTGCAGCTGCTCTAGCTTCAGGACAAGTAGATGTTGCATTTGGTTATGCTGATTTCCGTAGAGATTATGCTGATGAGTGGAATTCTACAGGTGAAGGTGGCTACGGAAGAAATGCAACTATTTGGTCAGAAACAGATGTTTTATTTGTTACTGATGGAATTTATAACGACACTATTACTGTCTCTAAAGCAACCGTTAGCGATGCTTTACAAGAAGCAATTGAACAAGCATTTATAAATCTAGTGACTGACCAAACTGCTTTACCTAGTCCAGCAGGAATGTTTAATGTCGTAGCTGATATTTTCAAAGTATATAGTCATGAAGGTTACACAAGAGCACAAGACTCAGATTATGACGGAGCACGTGCTGCAAATGATTTTATTAATGGCTAATTAGTTACTAATTTAGTTAATAATATGATAAAGTAGACTTAGACAACTAAGTCTACTTTTTTTAAGGAGATAGCATGATAATATTTGAACATGTAAGCAAAACTTATAATAATGGTGTTAGAGCATTAAATGATGTATCACTTAAAATTAATCAAGGAGAATTTGTAGCCATTATTGGATTATCTGGCGCTGGTAAATCGACTTTGATTAAATTGGTTAACAAAATGATTGAACTTACCGAAGGAACTTTAATTGTAAACGATAAAAAAGTAAAAGATTTAAAAGGTAAAACCTTAAGAAATTTTCGAAGAGAAATCGGAATGGTTTTTCAGTCATTTAATTTAATTAATCGAACTTCTGTCATTAATAATGTTTTATCAGCTAGAGCAGCGGATATGGGCTTTTTTAGAACTCTATTAGGGCTCTATTCTAAAGAGGATAAATTAAAAGCTTTAGAGTCATTACATAAAGTTGGTATCCTTGAAAAAGCTTTTATTCGTGCTGATCAACTTAGTGGTGGACAACAGCAACGCGTTGCGTTGGCTAGAACGTTATCTCAAAACCCAAGTATCATTTTAGCTGATGAACCTGTTGCTTCGTTAGACCCAATCACTGCAAATCAAATCATGAAAGATTTTCAAAAAATTAATTCTGATGAAAATATCACGATTTTAGTTAACATGCATCATGTTGACTTAGCTTTAAAATATGCTCATCGAGTCATTGGTATAAATAATGGTGTGATTATATATGATGGACCATCAAATAAGATCTCTGAAGATTTACTAAAGAAAATTTATGGGAGAGAATTGACTGATGAAGATATTATGTTCAAAGATAATTAATATAATTAATACTCTCAAAACTAAATCTATTCAAAATAGAACGCTCGTTTTATCTGATGGTACACTTGTAACTAAACCAAAAAGTTATACACTTCTTTACACTTTGATACTATTATTTATATTTTTGTATTTTTGGAATCTCATCGTATCAGCTTTTTTTCAACGTTTTGGATTTCAATTTTTTATTAGTAGAATACCTAATTTTTTTACAATACTAAATTTAATGGTCTCAGATATTAATTTTTCTTATTTTGAACGCGTAATTGATCCGCTAATAATAACAATACAAATTTCATTATTAGGAACATTTATTGGAACTTTATTAGCACTTCCGATAGCGTTTTTAGCTTCCCAAAATTTAATAAAAAACTCAAAAATTCCAATTGTAATTAAATTCATTTTATCAATTATTAGAACATTTCCAACTCTTGTATATGCTCTTATATTTTCCTTCATCTTTGGTTTTGGAACTTTTATAGGTTTATTGGCAACCATTATATTCACTTTTGGAATAATTACTAAAATGATGTATGAAGTCATTGAAACTGTAGATTTAGGACCTTTTGTAGCGATAGAGTCGACTGGTGCAAATAAGTTCACTTCGTTTAGAACTTCTATCATACCGCAAGTAAGTGGTCGATTCTATTCAATTATTTTATATAACTTTGAAATCAATTTACGTGCAAGTGCAATACTAGGCTTTGTTGGTGCAGGTGGTATAGGACTTATTCTTAATGATCAAATGTCTTTAAAAGAGTATGGTAACGTCTCGATGATTGTATTATCACTTTTATTAGTTGTCATAATTGTAGAGAATATTTCAAGATATGTGAGAGGTAAATTAACATGAAAACTTTACCTCAAAATCTCATTTTAGATGTTTATCAATCTAGACCAAAAACAACACTTAGAAATATTTTCATTGTTACAACGATTATTATTTTAATTCTTTGGTCACTAAGTGTTATCAATTATCCTGGTATTACAGAAAGTAGTATTCAAATTTCTAGAAATATATTAAAAGCTTTTGTTAATCCGAGTTGGGATTTGATATTCTCACTTGAAGTAGATAGCATTCCTTTTTTAATGTTTGAAACACTCGGAATTGCTTTTTTAGGAACTTTATTAGGGTCTATCTTATCTTTACCTTTTGCATTTTTATCTTCAAAAAATATTGTAGGTAAATTTGCATATTTAGGTACGATTGTTATAACAATTATAAGATCGTTTCCATTTTTCTTACTTGCTCTTATGTTTGTAAGAGTATCAGGTCCTGGACCACTTACCGGAGTATTGACGATTGGCGTGTTATCTATAGGTATGATTTCAAAAATGTATGTTGAAGTAATAGAGGATATTGATCCTGGTATACTGCAAGCTTTAGATGCTTCTGGTGCATCATTATTTCAGAAAATAAGGTTTGGCATTATTCCACAACTTACTGCAAATTTTATATCGGTTATGATTTATCGATTTGAAATCAATGTCAAAAATGCAACCGTGTTGGGAATAGTTGGTGCAGGAGGTATCGGGTTCACTTTATTGACAGCCATGAGTGCATTCAGATGGCAAGATGCCGCTGCCGCATTATGGGGTATAGTTGTCGTAGTAATATTCGTTGAGTTTTTCTCTACTAAAATTAGAAAAAAATTAATTACAGGTGAATAAAGAGACTATGTCTCTTTATTTATTTAAAAAAGGAGTTCTAATGAAAAAATTATTAACAACATTTTTATTACTCATTTTACTTGCAGGTTGCGTTGAACAAGTTCCAGAAATTGATCTCATTTTACCTTGTGAAGATCCAAATAGTTACTTATGTTACTTAGAACAACCTTGTGATATTTATGATGGTACATGTGATGAGTTTGCTCAAGAATTACTTGATACATTAACCCTAGAAGAAAAAGTAGGTCAAATGATTCAAACAGAACGTGGTTCTATCTCGTTAGATGAAGTGAAATCTTATAACATTGGTTCTATTTTATCGGGTGGAGGAAGCCATCCTAATGATATGTATGATGATTATCAAGCCTGGTATAACATGGTTGTAGATTTTCAAGAAGCAGCATTATCTTCTTCTTCAGGTGTACCACTTCTATATGGTGTGGATGCGGTTCATGGTCATAATAATGTCTATGAAATGACTATTTTTCCGCATCAAATTAATATGGGCATAATTAACGATCCTAATTTAACCTATGCATTATCAAAAGCAACCGCTGAACAACTTTTAACAACCGGAATTACTTGGAATTTTGCACCAAGTTTATCTGTGAATCAACATATCGGATGGGGACGTTCTTATGAGAGTTACGGAGAACATCCAGAAATCTTTCAAAACTTAACACAATCAGCTTTACAAGGTTATATCGATTATGGTATTGTGCCGACTGCAAAACATTTTTTGGCAGATGGTGGCACCATGGGTATTGACCAAGGAAATGCAACCATTAATGCTACAAATTTAGATGTGCATCTCGCACCTTATTTAGAAGCAATTGAAACAAAAGTTCCAACGGTGATGGCATCATATAGTAGTATCAATGGTATTAAAATGCATGGTAGTCGAATCTATCTTCAAGAACTTCTTAAAGATGAGTTAGGTTTTAAAGGTTTTATCATTAGTGACTGGAACGCAATTCATCAACTTGAAGGTAGTTTTTATCAACAAATCGTAACTTCTGTTAATGCGGGTGTTGATATGCTGATGGAACCTTATGATTGGAAATCAGCGTATCATGAAATGATTTTAGCGGTTAATAATAATGATATTACCCTTGAAAGAATCAATGATGCAGTCTTTAGAATATTACGCGTGAAGTTTCAATCGAATCTTATGACTCAACCAACTTTTCAACTTCCTTATACAGAGGATATGAAACTTGATCATGTGTTACTCGCTCGTGAACTAGCAACCAAAAGTGCCGTCTTACTTAAACATGAAACAACATTACCCCTGAATGAAAATCATAAAGTTCATTTAGCAGGTCCCGCAGGAGACCATATTGGTTTTATGTCTGGTGGCTGGACAACCAACTGGCAAGGAAATCTTGACAATACATTTAATATAGGCACATCTTTAAAAGATGGATTAAGTCAAAAAACAACGCTTGTAAATTATGATCAAAGTGATGTTGTTGTAATCGCTTTAACAGAAACACCTTATGCTGAAGGTTTTGGAGATCAAGGCTATCCTTCTCTCACAAGTGGAAATGCACATCCAGAAAATGTTCAAGCGTTAGAACTTGCAGCGAAAGCAAAATCAGATGGTAAAACTGTTATTGGTATTTTATTTAGTGGAAGACCTTTGTTTCTAGACAACCATTTAAATACTTTTGATACTTTTATTGCAGCATTTTTACCTGGAAGTGAAGGTGGTTATGGTCTTGCTCAGCTTCTATATGGGGAAGCGGATTTCACTGGAAAACTGAGTTATTCATGGCCAAAAGATACGTCTTCTTGGGGTATGACATCATGGCAAGATACCTATGATCCTAATAAGTTTTTATTTCCTTATCAATTTGGATTGAATTATATGTCATAATCTTATATAATCATATGGCACGTAAGGAGCACATATGAATATAGTGGTATTAAAAAATAAATGGTTTTATGTAAGAATCATGATGTATATTTTAGGCATGTTTATTGCTGGTGGTGGTGTGAATCTTATCTTAAGATCAACAATTGGTGCAGGTTCCTGGGATGCTGTTAATGATCACTCACGAATTCTTTTTGGGATTACGTTAGGAACAGCCTCACTTATTACAAACTTCACCATATTAACATTTATATTAATTTATCGTAAAAATCTAAAGTATTTAATTGTTATCATTCCTATCTTTGGAATCGCAACGATGATGGACATCTGGGATATCGTTATATTACATGAAATCTATCCTTTTGGTTTATTTGATCAGATATTGTGGTTTATTTTAGGATCAATATTATTGCCTTTTGGATTATCACTCATGATTACAACTAAGTTTCCTTCGATGGTTTATGATGAGATGACATTTGCTTTTATGGAAATTCTTCATATCAATAACTTCTTAAAAGTACGTGTTGGTGTTGAATTATTAGCAGTACTAATTGCAATCACTCAAGGTCTAGTTATTGGAATTGGTTTAGGTTCAGTTTCAATTGGAACAGTGATACTTGCGATTACCGTAGGACCAATGATTGATTACTTTATTAAACTTGTCAATAAAATAAAAAAAGAAGCTTATTAATAAGCTTCTTTTTTTATTGAAATTATTCTGAAATGACATTCTCAATTTCTAATTCTTCATTTTCAAATTGTGGTTTAGGTTTAAGATTTAAATAAAAGTTTGCATAAGATTGATAGACATATGGTAATAACCAAATTAAAAGTAGGAAAAAAGTAAATAATGAAGCAAAAAACCAAAGAATAAATGTGAATCCTAATAATATAAATTCAAATTTATATCCTTTCATCATTCGTTTAGATGCTTTTAAATATTCTTTTGGAGAATTAAAGACGATATCTTCATCTGCAAGTAAAAAGGTAACGAGCGCATAATCCAATATTTTGATGGTTAGAAATATAAAACCAACAAGGACAAGTACTGAGATGATTGAACCCAAAATTGGTAATCTCCATAAAAACATAAGTCCTGCAATCATCATCGCGTATAATGGAACAATATAAATTGCAAGTGCAACAAATACAGCAAATAATGTTTTTAAAATTAAACGGTATTTTAATTTAAATCCCATGAATAAAGATGTCATCACATCAAGTTCTTTACCTTGATGATTTCTAATAAAAAAGTTATTTAGACCTATTGATAATACACTCACAAAGAAAAAGCTTAGACCAATGCTTGTTACTAAATTAAATATGGTTCCTGATAAAAACTCGGGAGAGTAGGCATTCGCTTGTTCCCAAAAATTCTGACCCATGACTGGAACAGGTGTCGGAAATGGGTTGATAAGTTCAACTAAAAAGGTTGCAAAAAACGTAAAGATACTTACTAAAATAATCGCAAAAAATCCTTGTAAAACTTTGCCTTTAATATCAAATCGGGCTTGATGTTTTGATTCAAGCAACATAATTTATCTCCTTAAATTTCTTTAGTTTAATTTTAACATAAAAAACCTAGTCAAAAAATGATTAGTTTTTCATCTAATCTTTTTTTCTTAATAATAGTTTGTATCCACCTTCACCATATCCTAATGCTTTTGCAACTCTTGAAATGGTGGTTGATGATGCACCTGTTTGTTCACTTATGACTTGATAACTCAAACCTTCATTAAGTTTTTTAGCAACTTCAAATCGTAAAGCCATATCTTTGATTTCTTGAATGGTACATAAATCTTCAAAAATTTTATACCAATCTTTTTTTGAATTAATGTTTGAAAAAGAGTTAAATAATTCATCCAGAATTGGATTCTTTAATTTTGATTTTGCCATCATACACCTCTTCCGTAACATTATATCACTTTACATGAATAAAGTTAAATACTGTTTACTTTTTTACCTATTTCCGTGAGTCGATACATACCATTCCCTAAAGATTCAAACCAATGATAATAATTTTTATATAAGATTGAATAGGTTTTATCAATCTTTGTCTCTTTTTTGATTTGAGATGGTTTTTTAATTTGATGACCTAAACATTGAGCGATGATCATTGCTTGCTTCTTATACAATGTCATACGTTTTACTTTGTTTGAACCACCTATATTATCATTATTTAAAGCATGAAATGTATCGATTAATCGTTGTTTAGTTTTAGTTTTTTTCTTAGGGATAATGACTTCAGATTCTTTATATATCTCAGCTTTATTTTCAACAAAGATTAATCCAATACCTAATCTTTTTAAGATTAGCAGTTTATCTTTAAATGTCACTGATGTTAGCACTTTTTTAGTTGGTTTAAATATAGCGATATACGCTTCATCTGTTAAAGATTGTCGTTTTAATATTTGAGCGATGACATTAATATTGAGCTCTTTTTTTAGTTCGATTGCTATCAAATGATCCTCTTTTTTTGCAATGATATCGATATGTTCAATCTCAGCTTCTACCTCAAATTCAAATGACTCAAACAATTGTTTTACAGGAATATATAATTCTGTTTCTCTCATTGTATCATTATCTCTCACAATGCTTTTACGATGTAGTCATTTTTAAATTTTGGATTAAAAGCATATACTCTCATTTTAGACCTCTCTTACATCTTATCAAAGAACCATTAAAAAAACACGTGAAACTCACGTGTTTATGTGTAGTTCCCCCCAGAAACTAATGTATCCCCCAATAACATTAATCCCAGCTACACATGTATTAAAACATAAATCTTATGATAAAAAAACGGCAAATCTGTCCGAAATTAAGTTTTTTTTAAGATTTAGTCTATGTTCTATCATAAATTTATATAAAACTTTATGATACACTATGATTAGGGAGTCCATATGATTGGTCAAAGTCAATTTACAGAAGTCATTGAGCATCTACGTCTTCAGAAAAAACTCACTTATCAAACCTTCTTAGAAGATATTGTTTCTGAACGTTCGTATAGGCGATATATTAATTAAGGTAAACCTTTTAATTTTGAAGTCCTTGTATTGCTTGTTGATAGACTTCAAATGAGAATGCGTGACTTTATCATTTTCTCATTAAATCATATTTCTATTAAACATCAGCAAGAAATCTATTTATCTCATTATTTAGACCACGAAATGTTTGATGAAGCAAAAAAATTATTAGATACTGTTAATCCTCCATTTTATACGCATGTTGGTAAAGTCATTTTACCCTCTTTATTAAAACGTTACGCCTATCTTAACCATCACATTGATAAGTATGAATATCTTCATTTTCTAAAAAGTCAAATCAATCTTGAACATCTAAAATTAAGAAAAATTATCGGTAGAAACGCTATTAAAGTTCTTCTATAACTGCTACAAGATGGAACATTTGAAGATCAATTCCAGGTTGTTCCTATCTTATTTGAAGTCATGCTTGGTGATAAACAACTGATCACTCAACAATATGATATTGATATGAATGTCATACAAAGTCTTGCTCATTCATTATTTTCCAACAAACAATTAAAAGAAGCGTTTTCTTCATCAATTGATCAAACCTTTTTATATGCAACGGAAAATATAAAAAAATATCATTTAGATGACGGTTTGATTTCTTTTTTTACAGATGCACTTCATTACATCCAAAAAGAAGATCAATCGTTTTCTAAATATATCATGTATTATTTAATGATCAAACGACTCCAAAATCTAAACTACCAAGCAAAAAATGATGCTTTACTTCAAAATCTACTAACCTTAGATGAATTAAAATCAATCGTTAAAAATACTTCTCTAAATAATTTATACTTTATGAAAGCAGGTAAGATTTAATGGATTATTCTAATAAAGAACTCACCTATTATTTAGAAGCTGTAGAATCCCTAAGAAAAGAAAAAGGGTTATCCATTGATGATCTGATTGAAGATGTGACATCTGAGAGAAGTTATCGACGTTATCTTAATCAAGAACTACCGATTCCATTAAATACACTAGAAAAACTCATTTTTAAACTTGATGTAGACTTTCCAGATATTTTAATTTATGTCTTGAAAATCAAACAAAAACCCTCTGGTATCATTGAATTTTTAACCAATACACATTATCAAGAGTATGAACTTGCAAAACCTTTCTATAAAAATTTAAAACATTACGATAAAGACTCTTCTAATCTTAATACTTTAGTATTCCTTTATGTCTCCTATTATGATTACTTAACGAATCTTTTATCTCTAGATGAACTTAGAAAACTCTTTGATTCTAGCAAGCATTTTTTTGATGATTCAATATCAAATATCGAATCCTTAAGCTACTTTGTTTTGTATGCATATATTTTTGATAATCTTACTTATCACGACATCATCACCTCAAGTTTGCTAGAGAAAAACTTCTACATGTCTCAAATCTTACTTTTTGATATTATTATTGATCAGTATTTAATTTTCTTATCCAAAAAATCAAGCTATCAAGATGATTATATGAAACTTGCTTCATTTTTCTATCAAGTCGCTCATTTGTGGCATGATGCTTATTTTATCTATAGTGCTCATATTCATCAAGCGTATCAAAAGTTTTTAAATTCTGATGAAACGTATCTCATCGATTTAAAAAAGCATTTATATTATGAATATATGCTTTTATCTAAACCATCTACGTTATATCTTTCAATCATCTCTTCGATGACATCAATTTCAAAAGAAACCATCATTAAAAATGATTTATTAGAGGCTATTCAATGAAAACATCGTTACAAGTAGAAGACTATTACATTGAATTTGACGCTGAAACACATCAATATTGGGTTGATCATGTTCCTGTCATTTCAGTCACCCAACTCATTAAAGAAATTTTACCCTCTCCTTATAAACGTGTTGATCCAACGATTCTAGCGCGTGCGGCTGAGCGCGGTACTGAACTTCATGATTCGATTGAACATTTTGAAGAAACAGGAGAAATCAGTCATTTAACCGAATTTAAAAACTATTTGAAATTAAAAAAACAACATCAAATTGATGTTGTTAAAAATGAGCAAATTGTTGTCATTTCACATTTAGGAATTGTTATTGCTGCTGGAAGATTTGATATGATTGTTACCTCTCCTTTTATGAAAGGACAAGGTATCGTTGATGTAAAGCGTATGGCACATCTTCATCAAACACATTTATCATTACAACTCAATTTGTATAAGCTTGGTTATGAACAAACGTATAAAACGCCAATTTCTTATTTAAAGTGTATTCATTTACGTGGTCATCACTATGAATATGTTGATATTATGTTCGATAAAGCTTTACTTCAACGATCTTTAAATAAATATGTTGATTTACATCCAGAGTTATTTATCACTTAAGATCATCTAAGGATGGTCTTTTATATTGTATGGTAGCTTTGACTGCTTCTTGCCAACCTTCTAATAGCTTTTCTCTTAGAGGATTTGACATCAATGGATGATATGTTTGTGAGGGGATATGAATACTTAAAATCGCCTCCAAATCTTTATATATACCAACGGTTAACCCTGCCATCCAAGCAACACCGCGTGCTGTAGATTCTAATTGATCGGGTTTAATGATATCAAGCCCCATGATATCTGCTTGAAACTGCATTAGAAATAAATTGCTAGTTGCTCCGCCATCAACATGAATTGATGTGATTGGAAGTTGACTATCTTTTTTCATGGCTTCAATCACATCATAACTTTGATATGCAATGGATTCTAATGCGGCACGAGAAAAATGTTTATCTGTTGTACCACGGGTAATCCCAAAAATGGAACCTCTTGCTTCACTTGACCAGTAAGGTGTTCCTAGTCCAACAAATGCCGGAACCATGTAGACGCCTTCATTATGAAGTAACGCTTTTGCGTGTGGCTCAGTTTCTTTTGCATTTTCAATGATTTTTAATCCGTCTCTTAACCACTGTACAGCAGACCCTGCAACAAAAACAGATCCTTCTAGAGCATACGTCACTTGATCACCTATTTGCCATGCAACCGTTGATAATAATCCTAGTTTAGACTTTGGAATGTCATTTCCAGTATTCATCAATAAAAAACAACCTGTCCCGTAAGTATTTTTAACATCACCTTGACTAAAAGCACGTTGACCAAATAATGCAGCTTGTTGATCTCCTAAAATCCCACCAATTGGTATTTCATTTCCAAAAAAATGATGCGCCTTTGTATAGCCAAACATACATGATGAGGGTTTGACTTTTGGTAAGGTTTGTAAGGGAATGTCAAATAATGAAAGTAAGTCTAAATCCCAAGATAATGTGTGAATATTAAAAAGCATCGTTCTTGATGCGTTGGATACATCTGTCACATGATTACCAGTTAGTTTATATGTAATAAAACTATCAATGGTTCCAAAAGCAAGTCTATCTTCTTCAATTAAAGTATCAATATTGGGGATGTTTTTCATGAGCCAAGAAAGTTTGGATGCTGAAAAATATGGGTCAATCACAAGTCCAGTTTTTTCTTGAATCATTGCTTCATAACCTTCTTTTTTAAGTCTTTCACAATGATCTTGAGTTTGTCTTGATTGCCACACGATGGCATGCTGAAGAGGTTGCTCTGTTTTTTTGTCCCATGCAACGACTGTTTCTCTTTGATTGGTGATACCAATGACTTGAATTTCATTAGGATCAATATTTTTTTGATAAATGGCTTGGGTCATGGTAGTTAAAACGGACAACCAAATTTCATTGGCATCATGATAGACCCATCCAAGATTTGGATAGTATTGTGTAATTTCTTTCTGGGACATTGAAATGATTTCTGATTGATGATTAAAGATTATCGTTCTCGTTGATGTTGTTCCTTGGTCAATCACAAGTATATAAGACATAATACCCTCACAATAATATTCTATAAAGTTGCAAAGTGATAATGATTTCTAATATTAGAATACTCTAATGTTCCTAAAAATACAATAAAAGGATGAATCTTTCATCCTTTTATTGTGTAACTTCATATAAGGTTTTTTTAAATCTAATTCGTATCTATTAAACTGAAATAATCTCTTGAATATTCAAATATGATTTATGTTTCAACAACAAGTCCACTTGCGTTTCGTTCTTTTTGTTTTAGTGGTTTTTTAGAAATTTTTATTTCTCCGAAATGCTCTAAAGTTTTTTTAAATAAAATCGGTCCTACAATTTCAAAGAATAAAATGCCTGTTAGTACCACTGTCTTAATAAGTAACGCTTCATTTGTAGGAAACATAGATGATACTGCAACCAGCATTCCTATTTCAACACCTCCTTGAGGTAAAATCGATAATCCTGTACCAATTTTAACATTTCTAGGTGCTTTGGTAAGGACACCACCTAAATACGCACCACCAATTTTACCGATGGATCTAAAAACTATATATAATAATGCAATGAATCCAGCATCTACTAAAACACTTAGTGAAAGTTGTGCGCCAGCTAATGTAAAAAATAAAATAATGAAAGGTCCAGAAAAATTTGAGATTGCGGCTTCTTGAATTTCAAAAGGTTCTTTTTTAATAAAATTCGTAAATACCATCCCAATCATCATCGGTGTTAAAATATTAGATAAATGAAATGTGTGAGTTAAATACACACTAATAAGAACTGAAGATAATGAAATAATTAAGTATGCAATATATTTTTCTTTCTTTTCTAACTTCACGACAAATATTTTAGACATCACACCTAAAAAAAGTCCAAAGCCTGATCCAACTAAAACAGATAATATCACTTCAGTCATTGGCTCAATCAATGCTGATTCAATGTTTAGAACGGTTGCCCCAAGGGTTGAAACTGCAATGGATGTAAAAAGTCCAAAAATGACAACCCCAAACATATCATCAATCCCAACAACAGGAACTACTGTATCAACAATTGGACCTTTTGCTTTATATTTTTTAATCATTACCATAATTGGCGCTGGTGCAGTTGCAGTTGCAATTGCTGATAACGTTAATGCAAGCCATAAACGACCATCAATTGCATACACTAAACTAAATACAAGAGTTGCTGTTAATAAAGCTTGTACCGTTGTAATTGTTAATATTGCTTTCCCACTTTTCTTAAGTTTAGGTAACCATAACTCAGTTCCTATTTGGTACGCTATAATACCTAATACAACATTATTAATGATATTAAATCCCTCAAGCGTTTCATTAGAAATCACACCAAATATAGATGGCCCTAAAAAGACACCTGCTATGACATATCCAGTAATTGCAGGTAAATTTAGTTTTTCTGCAATTCTTCCAAAAAAATATCCAGTCAGTAATGCAATACCACTTAATAATAAAAAGATGTAAATATCCATGTAAACTCCTTCGTAAAGACAAAAAATAACTTTGTCTACCTATTTCCATCACGATTATACGCTTAAGATGTGAAAATACAATGCTTTGTTTCATGAAAACGTATTCAAATTTAAAAAGCATAAAAAAAAGACCTTTAGGTCTTTTTTTTAATTGACATAAGGTCTTTCATCTTTAGGATCTTCTAAAGGGACCTCTTGCTGTTTTTCTTTTATTTTTTCGGGTTTTTTATCTTTTTGTTTTTCATCTTGGGTGATCATTTGACGATATTTTTTATATCCTCCATATCCATCAACGGATAAGATGCCTGCACCTATGACTGAAATGATTAAGAAAAAGATACCGATTAGTGACGCGTCAAATTGTGGACTAAAGACGATTGCTGTTCCAATCGATAATGA
The DNA here is from genome assembly GCA_030830185.1 of Bacillota bacterium. Classification (GTDB taxonomy): domain Bacteria; phylum Bacillota_I; class Bacilli_A; order Acholeplasmatales; family Acholeplasmataceae; genus UBA8290. Next base: position 22,623 of record JAURNN010000031.1, read on the forward strand.
TGCTAAATGGATGATAAATTCTAAGACTTTTGTTTTTTCATTAAAAAATACAGTTGACATAAAATAAATCACACCACGTGCATAAAACACAAATCCTAATCCAAAACGGTAAACGAGTTCCCATAAAGATGTATTTCCACCATCACTTCCCATTTGTAAGGAAGCAAAAATTAAGACACCACCTAAAATTGCAGTGATGAGTACTTCTAGTAAATGAATGGTTCTAGAAACTTCATGTTTTAGTGTCTTTAACAATGGAAACACTCTAAATAATGCAAAAATGACTAAAATCACACCGGTCATTAAATAAACGACATCTTCTGAAAATGCCATAAAAAGACCAACACCGAGTAAAATACCCGCTAATATAAACTTGATGATCCATATTCTATCTTTCATTTTGATCCTCCTAAAAGCAATTTTCTTTTTGCACGTTGAGACATAAATACAGGTAGTATTTTAGGTAAAACTTTAATTTCGATATCACCATCACAAACATGTTCGCCATCAGCATTCCACTTAACATCTTGAGGTGCAGTGATTTTAAAGTAAGGTTCTTTTAAAACAATATCACTACTTACTTTTCTACCAAACCTGATAAAAAAACTTAAAACACGAAGTTTTGATAAAAAGCCTTTACTCTCAAATAAATTAATTTCAAATAACCCATCATCTAATTTTGATGTTGTTTTAAATAATAATGGAATACCACCAACTCTATTTGCAGATAATCCAAGTAATAGTATTACATTCTTCTGAAATGATTGTTTTTTTGTTTGAAATTTCATTTGAAAATTATATTCTGATGTTAAATCTTTAATACCTTCGATATAATAGGCAAGTTGACCAAATTGATTCAGTGATTGTCTAGAAATATCATAACTTATTCTTGTAAACAACCCTGCCGCTGCCGTATACATAAAATAATGTTCATTCATTTGGTAGGCATCAATATATGCATGTTTTGAATTCGTATAAAGTTCCAACGTTTTTTTAATATTTCTAGGAATGCCTAAGATGTGACTCACATCATTTGCAGATCCGTAAGGTAATACGCCTAATATCGGTTTTCTATCAAGTTTTAATAAGCCATTTAATACCGTTGAAATGGTACCATCACCACCAGCAACCATCACACAATCATACGTTTTTTTTGTTTGTAGTAAATAGTTTGTAGCATCATCTTGAGATATCGTTTCATGGATATCTAAAAGTATTTTTTTCTCTTTAAAAAATGATATAATTTTAGGTAAATCTTTTTGAATTTTTCCTTTTCCTGATTTCGGATTAAAAATAAGTAAATATGTCATGTGTTCCCCTAATGTTATTTTAGCATAAAAAAAGTGGTAATTCACCACTTATTTAATTATAAATGAATTGGTTTTCCATCGTAACCATGCGCTGCTTCTAATATAATTTCAGAAAGCGTTGGATGGGCATGGATGGTTTGAGCAATTTCTTCAGCGGTACCTTCTAGTTTCATGGTCACACCAATTTCACCTAAAAGTTCGGATGCATTATATGCAAGTAAATGGGCACCTAAGACTTCACCATACTTTTTATCAAAAATAATTTTGATAAATCCGTTTGGTTCATTTTCTCCTAAACTACGACCATTTGCTGCAAGAGGAAAGGTTGAGACTTTATAATCTTTTCCTTGAGCTTTTGCTTCTTTTTCAGTTAACCCAATCATCCCGATTTCAGGAGATCCATAAATGGCACTTGGGATTTGTGTGTAATCCATTTTTGTTTGATGTCCACAAATGTTTTCAACAGCAACAAGTCCTTCAGTAGAAGCAACGTGCGCGAGCATGTATTTTCCATTTAAATCACCAATGGCATACACACCAGGCACTGAGGTTTCTAATTTTTCATTCGTGACAACAGAAGCACGGTCTAATTTAAGATTTAAGACTTCTAAACCTTCAGAATTTGGTTTCATACCAATAGATAGTAAGACTACAGAAGCTTTAATCGTTGTTTCTTTACCATTTTTTAAGTATGTCACACTATCTTTACCGATGGTTTTCACTTCAGCAGAAGTCAGTATTTCAATCCCGTCTTTTGCTAAGATTGGCGTATATTTACTACGAATATCATCATCAACTGTTGGTAAAATACCATCTAGTTTTTCAATAATCGTAACTTTTTTAGACATTGATGAGAAAATCGTTGCGAATTCTACACCAATGACACCACCACCAATAATGACAAGTTCTTCAGGTATGGATTCTGTGTCTAACATCTCTTTTGAAGTTTTAACAAATCCCGATTGAAGTCCTTCTTTTAATCCTGGAATTGGAGGAGTTAAAGGAGATGCACCTGTCGCTAAAATCAAATTTTTCGTTTCAAGTGTTTCACCGTTGACTTCAATTTTATTTTTAGATAAAACTTTACCAACACCCATAAAGACATCGACTTTATTTTTCTTTAATAAACCGGATACGCCACCTGTAAGTTGTTTAACAACTTTATTTTTACGAGCAAGCATTTTTGACCAATCTACAGAAACTTTACCATCAACAACGACACCATAATCAAGTGCATGTTGAACATATTTATAGACTTTTGCATTTTTAAGTAAGGTTTTTGTTGGAATACAACCCCAATTTAAACAAACCCCACCAATGGACTCTTTTTCAATAATAGCTACTTTTTTGCCTAACTGTGCGCCTTTAATTGCTGCAACGTAACCACCAGGTCCACTTCCTAACACAATGATATCGTATGATTTCATGATATCACCTCAATCAATGAGTAAAAGACTTGGATTTTCAAGGAGTTGTTTCACTAGGTTTAAGAAACGTCCTGCATCTGCACCATCAATAATTCTATGATCAACAGCTAGTGATAAAGGCATCACATATCCAGGAACAACTTGATCGCCATGAACAACGGGTTTTCTTGAAATGTTACCGACTCCTAAAATGGCAACTTCAGGATGATTAATAATTGGCGTTCCAAATGGTACACCAATAGATCCAAAGTTTGTAATTGAGAATGTCGCATCTTTTAAATCTGCAAGTTGAACTTTACGATCTCTCGTTAAATCTGCAAGTCTTCTTGTTTCTCTTGCAAGACCAACGACTGATAAATGATCCGCATCTTTAATTACAGGAACAATTAAACCATCTGGTGTATCAACAGCCATTCCTAAGTTATAAAATTTCTTTAATACCACTTGATCATTTTCTTGATCAAACGAACTATTGAAAATCGGGAATGCTTGAAGTGCTTTAACAACAGCTTTCATAATGAAAGGCATGTATGTGATTTTAACATCTGCATACAATTCTTGATTTTTAACAGATTGACGTAGTTCAACAAGTTGATCGACTTCTAATTCTTGAATTAAAACGGTATGTGGAATGATTTGTTTTGAACGTGTCATTGCTGAAACAATGGCTTTTCTTAATTTCGTAATTGGAACGACTTCAACATTACCTTGTGTAGAAATGGTGACTTTTGGTGCAGCAACTGTTTGTGTTGCTGTTGAACCTGAAGAAGCTAATATATCTTCTTTCATGACACGGCCATGTGCGCCAGATCCTTTGACTTGATTAATATCAACGCCTAAATCACGCGCTAATTTTCTAGCTGCAGGAGTTGCAAGTGCTCTTTGAGAAGCTTGAGCTTTCGCGGGTGTTGCAGTCACACCCTCATTTGAAGATGCCATGACAGCAGATGAAACTTCAATTTCACCGATGACACCTTGTTCATTTTCTTCACCTTCACCAGCAGCTTCTTTTTTAACTTCTTCCGTCGCTTTTGGTTCTTCAGCTTGTGGCGCTTCTCCGCCTGAACCATCGTCAATCACAACTAATGTTTCACCAACGTGAATAAGTTGTCCGACCTGGGCACCTAATTTTTTAATGACACCAGACACTGGTGCTGTAAGTTCAGCATTAACTTTGTCTGTTTCAATCACAACTAAAAGTTGTCCTTCTTTAACAGCGTCGCCTTCTTTAAAATGCCATTCTAAAATGACACCTTCG
>JAURNN010000032.1 GCA_030830185.1 Bacillota bacterium
AGCTGTGCGAGTTGTGCAGATAAGATTGAACAAAAGATAAAGAAGTTAAACGGAGTTGAAGAAGGCTATTTAAACTTTGTTACAAAAGAAATCAAGGTAAAAGTTACGGATTCAACTGATACCGCAAGACTATTTGACACGATTAAAAAAATTGTGAAAGATGAAGAGGGTGATGTCGAGGTATGTGAACTAACCCCAAATGTCATTTATACTATAGATGGTTTAGACTGTGCAAATTGTGCGGCTAAGATAGAAGAAAAATTAAACAAAACCGAAGGAATTTTAGGTGCCAACATTGATTTTCTAGCAAAAAAACTGACACTTCAATTCAAAAATTCGCTAGATCAAAAACGTATAGAAGAAAAGGTTCAAAAAATTATTGATAAAATTGAGCCTGGCGTAACGATAGCACAATCAAATGTGAAGAATGAAGATCACGTGGATGAAGAATCATCAATGACGAAAGATTTAATCATCTTCGGTATAGGTATCTTACTATTTATTGGAGGATTATTGATTGCTGAAGGAACGGTTTTTCGTTATGTATTACTTATACTAAGTTATTTCATCATCGGTGGAGAAGTTGTACTGAAGGCAGTCAATAACATATATCGAGGTAAGGTGTTCGATGAAAACTTCTTGATGACGATAGCGACTATGGGTGCATTTGCAATTGGAGAACATCCTGAGGCAGTTGCAGTTATGGTTTTTTATCAGGTCGGTGAGTTTTTCCAAGACGTAGCAGTCAATCGATCCAGAAGATCCATTAGAAAATTGATGTCAATCAGACCTGATGTCGCAACGATTAAAAGAGGCAACACTTCTGTGGAAATGCGTGTTGAAGACGTTCAAACTGGAGAGATAATGATCATTAAACCAGGCGAAAGAATTCCGCTTGATGGTGAAGTGTTGTCAGGAGATTCCACGATTGACACAAAAATTCTAACAGGAGAATCTGTGCCAGTAAATGTTACAAAAGGCGAGATGGTACTCTCTGGTTGTATTAATATCAATGGTTTATTGACCGTTAAAGTTACCAAACTCGCAAGCGAATCAACTGTTTCTAAGGTACTTGAAATGGTTGAAAATGCAACCAGCAAAAAAGCACCAACCGAGAATTTTATCACTAAATTTGCACGAGTATATACTCCAATTGTTACTTCGTTGGCTGTTTTGATTGCGGTAATACCACCACTCGTTATACAAGGTGCAACTTTTGAGGAATGGATCTACAGAGCACTTATATTCTTAGTTATTTCGTGTCCATGTGCACTCGTTGTATCGATTCCGCTTGGTTTCTTTGGTGGTATTGGAGCTGCATCAAGAAATGGTATCTTAGTTAAAGGTGGAAACTACCTAGAAGCATTAAATAACATTGAGATTGCAGTTTTTGATAAGACTGGCACATTGACTGAAGGAACTTTTACAGTGACTGAAATTAATACAGCTAATGGTGCAACACAAGAAGAGTTACTCGAAAAAGCAGCGTATGTGGAAAGTTTTTCTAATCATCCTATCGCTGTCTCAGTCGTCAATAAATACAATAAAGAAATAGATCAAAGTTTAATAACTGATGTTGAAGAAATATCTGGACACGGTGTAAAAGCAGCCTATCAAAATGATATCATTGCAATCGGGAATGCTAGATTGATGAAAAGAGAGGGTGTTGAATTCAAGGAATCTATTGCATTGGGTTCGATTATATACATCGCTATCAATGGAAAATATGTTGGAAATATTGTTGTCTCAGATCAGATAAAGCAAGACTCAAAAACTGCTATTAAAATGTTGAAGTCATTAGGCATTAAAAAAACTGTCATGCTAACTGGTGACAAGAAATTAGTTGCTGATGCAGTTGGACAAGAGTTAGATATCGATGAAATTCATAGCGAATTGTTGCCTGAAGATAAGCTCAATATTGTAGAGAAGTTATTACTCCAAAAATCGAGCAGAGGGAAGCTGTTCTTTGTAGGTGATGGTATCAACGATACACCAGTATTAGCGAGAGCTGATATTGGAATTGCTATGGGTGGACTCGGTGCCGATGCAGCCATCGATGTAGCTGATGTCGTGATTATGAATGATGAACCTTCTAAGATAGGTACTGCGGTCTTTGTGGCAAAAAGAACTAGAAAGATTGTATGGCAAAACATATACTTCGCATTAGGAGTTAAACTCTTGTTTCTAGCCTTAGGAGCTGTCGGAATCGCAACTATGTGGGAAGCCGTGATTGCTGATGTCGGGGTGTCATTATTAGCAGTACTAAATGCAATGAGGGTACTCAAATATAACTATAAAATAAATAATTAACTTAAATTATACTAACTTATTAGAGTTTATTCAATTTAAGGCTATGTTTTTTTAACAAGTCTCTAATAAAAACAGCTTCATTAAGCCATAAATTAAGGGTGCTAGAAAATTACATATATATGACACTAGGGTGCTAAAATTTTTACACGATTTGAAGGCTAGGGTGCTAAAGTTGTATTAAACCTCAAAACCTTAGACAGTAGAGTGACGGAGGACTTAAACCCTTTTGAATACTCTTTAGGTGATGAGATAAAATGAGTGTAGTTCGTATTGGCAATTTAGCATAAAAACCAAAAAATATGTTACTTTGGTATTTTAGCCATCAGTTCAACCATGTAAGGGGAAACACATTTTAGTCGATTTTGATGTTACTTCAATACACACAGGGTTGATTTTGCAAGCAATATGGTTGTTTCAACGCACGTTGAAACCGTAACATTACTCACACTCAAATAAAATAATGAGATCATGTCATTCATGGATGATATAATGAACTCATGATACAAGTCATTTGGTATAAGCGTGATTTGAGAGTTAGAGATCACGCACCACTCTTCCATGCAACTCAATCAGGTAGTGTTCTTCCGCTCTATATTTTAGAGCCTTTTTTGTTTGAAAAAGATGTATTTTCTAAAAGACATCTTCAGTTTATCATTGAGAGTTTAGAGGATTTAAAACGATCTTTAGCGTCTATTCATCTTCCTCTTTATATTTATATTGGAGATGTTATTGAAATTTTTGATCAAATCTATCATCATTATGGACCTTTCCAACTTCACAGTCATATGGAACATGGTACCAATCTAACGTATGAAAGAGACTTAAGTATCAAAAAATGGACTGACAATAAAAACATCCTATGGACAGAATATAAAACCTTTGGTGTGAACCGTGCAAAAGGTTTTAAATTCCGTTTAAGAGATTTCCATGGATGGTTAAAAGAAGGCGTTATTCCTGTTCCTAAAGATCCAACAGCTTTCAAAGATGAACATCACATTTTTATGCATACGATTTCTGATATGCACCACATACAAATACAAGGTGATGTGGTATCTTTTTTTAAAGGTGGCGAATCTGAGGGGATTAAGCGTGCAAAAGCGTTTTTTAATCAACGTTATAAAAAGTATCAGGTCTATATTAATAAACCATCTTTAAGTATTCATTCATCCTCTCTTTTAAGTCCTTATTTAGCATTTGGTAATCTTTCTATTCGTATGTTACATCTATCTACTCAAAAACATTTAAAAGACATTCAAGACCCATTTTTAAAAGATCAACTTGAAGCTTTTGAAAAAAGACTATACTGGCATTGTCATTTCATTCAACGTGTTGAGAGACATCCTGAACTTAATGAAGTTGCTTGGGATAAAAAATTAGAAGGCTTAAGAGTAACTAATCAAGTGTATTTAACCGCGTTTAAAGAAGGAAAAACCGGGTTTCCAATCATTGATGCATGTATGCGCGCATTACAACTAAGAGGGTGGATTAATTTTAAACAGCGCGCCATGATTGCCTCTTTTGCATCCAATGTCTTACTTTTAGATTGGCGTGATGTAGGATTTGTTTTAGGATCTTATTTTATTGATTACGAACCTGGTATCCACTGGAGTCAAATCCAAATGCAAGCAGGATTAAATCCTTATCGTCATGTACCGATGTATGACATTATTAAACAAAGTTTGATGCATGATAAAGATGCCACGTTTATTCATGAGATGATTCCTGAACTTAAACATATTCAAACACCAGATGTCTTTACACCTTGGGAACTTAAAGACAATCCTTATATGAATCCTATTATTGACTTAAAAACTTCATTTGAGTCAAGTAAAACTCTTCTTTATCAAAAGAAAAAACAAAAGAAACAAGACCATAATTTATTTGGAGAAGACCTATGATTTCATTTAGAGAAGCAAGAAAAGAAGATGTTGCACTCATTCTTAGCTTTATTAAAAAACTTGCGATTTATGAAAAGATGATGGATCAAGTTATTGCAACAGAAGATATATTATTTGAGTCTATATTTAATAGTAAGCAAGCCAATGTTTATTTCATTTTAAAGCATGAAAAAGAAATTGGATTTGCAGTGACTTACCATCAGTTTTCAACGTTTGTTGGTAAGTCAGGATTATTTTTAGAAGACATCTTTATTGATGAAGAAGAAAGACATCAAGGATACGGGAAATTATTTTTTAAATACCTCATGAAAGTAGCGCTTAATCATCATTATGAGAGATTTGAATGGAATTGTTTAGATTGGAATCAACCTTCCATTGATTTTTATGTATCTTTAGGTGCAAAACCCCTTTCAAATTGGACCACTTTCAGACTGACAACGACTGACATGAAGACTTTTATTCAAAAAAAATAAGTGTATAATATGACTAGAGGTAAAAATGATGGAATTATTAGAGACATTAAAAAAACGTTTTGAGAAAAATATGCATCGTCATGAAGGACTTGTTTTTCAAGAGGTTCGAGAAAAATTAATTCAACATCTAGACACGATTTTAAAGATGGAACAATCTGGTGGAGAACCTGATGTTGTTGTATTAGATGAGAAGATTTATGTCATTGATATGGCTAAAGAATCGCCAAAGTTAAGAGGAAGTCTTTGTTACGATAAAGAAGCAAGGCTTGCTAGAAAAAACTTTCCATCTGCATCCTCTTCATTAGAAATGGCAGCATCTTTAGGGATTACTGTTCTTGATGAAAGGATGTATGTAAAACTTCAAGACATTGAAGATTTGGATTTGAAAACATCCTCATGGATATTAACCGATGAAAAGTTAAGATCATTTGGTGGAGCATTATTTGGAGATAAACGCTATCAACGAACATTTATTTATCATAATGGTGCAGATTCTTATTATGGTTCAAGAGGATTTAGAGGATATATAACGCTTTAGGAGGCAACATGAAACAATTTATAAAAGATTTTAAATCATTTATATCAAAAGGAAATGCACTGGATTTAGCTGTTGGACTTGTGATTGGGACAGCCTTTAACAATATAGTTAAAAGTTTAGTCAACGATATCATCATGCCCTTATTTAGTTTGATTGGTGGTAAAAGTATGTCCTCATGGTTTTTATTATTGAGAGGCACTCAAACGTTTAATGAAGAACTTGGCACTTACGTGTTTTCTCAAGATGCGGTGATATTAAATTACGGGTTATTTATCAATACGATATTAGATTTTTTTATCATTGCACTTTCAATTTTTGTGACATTAAAAATCATTAAAAAACTTGATCATACCCTCGATGAAGTGAAAGATAAAATACGACCATTAAAGGATAAAAAAAATGAAGAAGGATTTTGATCCAAATCTCATTCATCCACGTGCCTTTTATTCCTTATTTTCTGGCATTATGGCACCTAGACTCATTGCTTGGATCTCTAGTTTAAATGAGGATCAAAGTGTCAATATTGCACCATATAGTTTCTTTAGTGGTGCCAATACTAGACCACCGATGGTGGTTGTCTCGATTGGGTCTAATAAAGGTCAAAAAAAAGATACATCTATTAACATTTTAAGAGAAAAAGAATGTGTCATTCACATGGCAAGTCAAGCGTTGATTCAATCAGTGAATTTATCAGCTAAAAAACTTAAAAGAAATGAAAGCGAAGCAAGCGCCTTTGGTATCGAACTTACAGATTCTGTTAAAATCGTAACACCAAGTATTAAACATACGATTTTTCAAATGGAATGTAAACTTCATCAACATATCACGTTACCTGAAAATGACATGTTTATTTTAGAAGTGATCCATTTATCTATCGATGAAAAATATGTTAAAAATGGTCAAATTGATGTAGAAAATTATCATCCACTCACAAGACTCATGGGTAATTATTATGCAACGCATTATGAGATGGAAAAATTATTACATCCAGATTTGGATACGTTAGATGAATCCGAAAGTTGATCAATGGGTATTAAGTTTGTCTTCAGATACTCAATTAAAAGTTCAAACACTAAGAAGTTACATTCTAAGTTTGCATAAAGACATATTAGAGACATGGTCGTATGGAATGCCAGCTTATAAAATCCATAAAGTTCTATTTTATTTTAATGTATATGAACATCATATAGGATTGTATCCACATAATGAAGCAATCGACGTTTTTAGCAATGAGCTTAAAAGCTACAAAACATCAAAAGGGGCAATTCAAATTCCTATTGAAGAAGCATTACCTTTAGCGTTAATAGGAAAAATCATTAAGTTTAACATTAAAAAAATAAGTCCTTAATTGGACTTATTTTTTTAGTGTTTCTAAGTATTGAACTGCTTTATTTGGAAGTGGTAATGATTTTTTTGTTTCATTTGACACATGAACAATCACACAGGTGGAATAACTGCAAAGGGTTTCTCCTTGATAGATGACTTGTTCAAAGGTGATCGAACTATTTCCTAACCTTAAGACATTGGTATATAAATCAACGTTTCCTGGCCAGTGTATTTCATTTAAAAATTCTACTTGCATACTTGCGATCACAAAAGACGTATTGTCTTCATGAAGGGGACGAATTGGATTGTATAAGATTTCAGTTCGTGAGGTTTCAAAATATCTGACAAACATGGCATTATTAATATGACCTTGTCTATCTGTGTCTCCGTAACGCACTTTATCAAAACTGTGATGTTTAAAATCTTCTTTGTTAAATGAAAATGTAGGTTTTTGTGAATTCATGGGTTCATACTCACTTTCTATATACCGTGTCTTTATATTTGATATACTCATTATATAAGAAATAAGATGTGATGTCTAAAAGAGGGATTATGAAAATACTTGTAACCGGTGCTTCAGGTACCATTGGAAAAAGATTAATTGAAATCATTAAAGCGCGCAATCATGAAGGTGTTGCATTTTTAAGAAGTGATGTTGATATTTTAGATGAAAAAAGCATGCACGCGTATTTAGATCAAATCAATCCTGATAGCATCATGCATCTTGCTAAATCTGATGAATTGATGACAACGCATCTTTTAACATGGTCAAAAAAGCATCAGAAAAAATTTGTATTTACATCAAGTTATAAAGTATTCAGTGGAAAAACAGTAGAAGCACCTTATCAAGTTTATGATCGTCCTGATGGCACTGATGAATTTGCTTTAGGCAAAATTAAACAAGAAGATTTATGTTTTGAAATTTATCCAGATAGTTATGTCGTAAGACTTGCATGGCAAATTGGTAAAGCACCAGGTGGCTATAATATGTTATCGTTTGTTCAAGAACAATTGAAACAACGCGGTGTCATGTCAGCATCAAAAGGGTTGTATTTATCTCTGATGTTTTTAGATGATACATGTCATGCCTTAATTGATTTAGTCGAAAGTTATTTACCAGGAATGTATCATCTGAATCAAAATGATGGATATAGTTTTTATGATGTCATTCATTATTTAAAACATGAATATCAACAAGATTGGATCGTTTTAGATGATGCAAAAAAATTTAGTAAAAATGACAATATGGAAAATAACAAAGTCAAAGTAACAATGTTTTCTGAAATGGGAATGACCCATTTTGAATAAACGCAAGCACGGCTTGCTTTTTTCTTTTATGATATCATTTGAAACATGGTATCACTATCAAGTAAAATGAAAGTAAGAACAAAAGGAGTTCCGATTGAAAAAAATAGTTGTCATGCTTACTTTCATCTTAACGACTTTCATGCTTGCATCATGCCAAAATCAAGAAGAAGTTGTTGTGATTTATACAGAGCGTCATTATGAAACTGATCAAGTGTTATATGATGCATTTACTGAAAAAACGGGTATACGTTTAGATGTCGTTCGTGCCAGTGCGGATGAGCTCATTTCAAGACTTATAAATGAAGGTGAAGATACACCTGCTGATGTGTTGATATTTGCAGATGCTGGACGTTTATATCGTGCTAAAAACTTAGCATTACTCCAACCTTTTGAAGATGACATCATGAAAAATCAAGTAGATCAAGGGTTATATGATACGAATTTTTATTGGTATGGTTTAACCATGCGTGCACGTGTCATTATGTATGCTAAAGATCGTATCAATAAAACGTCACTTTCAACCTATGACGCTTTATCAACACCTCAGTGGAATGATCAAATTGCGGTAAGAACAAGTTCGAATCTCTATAATATATCTTGGATTGCATCACTACTCATGGCTGAAGGGGAAACGCAAACTGAAGCATTTTTAAATGGTTTTGTTTCCAATTTATATCGTGATCCTGCAGGTAATGACCGTGATCAAGCAAAACTTGTTGCATCTAATGTCGGTGCGAACCTTGCCATCATGAATACATACTATATGGGATTATTATTAAATTCAGAAGATGCCAATGAAAGAGAAGTTGGACAATCTTTAGGTGTGTTTTTCCCGAATCAAGGTGATGATGAAAGTGGTGCTCATATTAATTTAAGTGCTGCAGGTATTGTAACCTATGCTAAAAATATAGACGGTGCACAAGCACTTCTAAGATTTTTAACAAGTGATATGTCTCAATCTCATTTTACGAATGTGAATTATGAATATCCTGTAAATCCAAATACAACATGGCATCCTTTATTAGTTGAGTGGGGAACATTTAAACGTCAAACATTAAACTTATCTCAACTTGGTGAATTTCATGAACGTGCGTTTGAACTGATGGTAGGAGCTGGCTGGAAATAAAAAAAATAAGATGGAAACTGACCCCATTTCTTTTTATTGGTGTGTTATTAGTTGTGTTACTTTCATTACCAGTTTTATTTTCTATCACACAATTATTTAATGAAGCACCAAAATGGTCGTTTATTGTTTCTAATACATTAACAACATATCTTACAAATACACTCATTCTCGTTTTCATGGTGGGTGTTTTTAGTTTATTGTTTGGTTTTTATGCAGCCTATGTGATTGCAACAAAATCATTTAAAGGTAGAAATATACTATCACTGCTTCTATATTTACCACTTGCGATGCCTGCCTATGTACTCAGTTATATTTATGTCGATACACTCTCATTTAGTGGTCGTATGTACCGATTATTATCTTTCTTTGGCATCACCTCCCAATTGAATTTATTTTCAATGTCAACTGCCATCTTTGTTTTAACATTATCTTTATATCCTTATGCCTATATACCTTTAAAAGCATATCTAACAAGACGTAATCAACATCATGAAGATGTTGCTAGAATGCTTAGAATTCCCCTTTGGAAAAGAATCTTTTCAGTACATCTACCACTCTTATTACCAACCCTTATGACATCACTCATGTTTATCATTTTTGAAACGGTTAATGATTACGGTGTTACAAAATATTTAAATATTAAAACACTAAGTGTTGGTATATTTGATGCGTGGTTTCAATTAAATGATTTATCATCTGCCCTTTATTTAGCAATGGGTTATATTGTTGTTTTACTGAGTTTTTATATCGTTTATCAACTCATCATTAAAGATACAAAAAAAGATAGTATTAAAAGCTATGAAAAACCGCATTTAACGTCTTTAAATAAAAAACAGACACTCCTTTATACAATGCCACTTTGGATCCTTGTATTGTTTAGTTTAGGACTACCTTTAGTAGAGCTATTACTAAATACAATACAGTCCTTTCAAATTGATAGTATCCTTCCTTGGCTTCGTGCATTAGGCTCTACTTTAATGGTTGCTTTGTTAGCAAGTTTTATCATTATCGTCATGAGTCTATTAATTTCAAATACGAAACGTTTTACAACATCAAAAAGATTTAAAAAAATACTCAATCTCCCTATTTTTGGATATGCTTTTCCAGGGGTGATGATTGCACTGATGTATTATATGTTTTTTATCAATTTCGATCGTTTTTTAAAACCTATTTATGCACTATTAGGTAACCAAAGACTCGTTTTTTCACTAAGTATTTGGGTACTTATTAGTGCACTTGTTTTTCGCTTTTTTGCCATTGGATTTAAACAAATTTCTAATAGCTATGAGTCCATTGGAATGCATCATACCCTATCTTCCTACATGTTAAGAAAAGGAAAATGGATGACATTACTTAAAATTGATGTTCCAATGATAAAAAAAGGTCTTATTGCTGGATTTATATTAAGTTTTATTGATATCATTAAAGAGTTACCGATGACATTGTTACTAAGACCTTTTAATGTTCAAACATTATCGACACTCATTTATACCTATATTAGTAATGAAGATATTTCAAAAGCATCGTTTGCAAGCTTAACATTAATCATTATTTCTGTCATATTTATTGTTGTATTTAAGTCCTTAGGAAGGAAAAAAGATGTTTCTTAATATAGAACAATTGTCATTTTCATATGGTGAACATAAAGTTATAAATAACCTCTCTTTAAGTTTAAAAAAAGGAGAAATTTTAGCCATTCAAGGTCCATCTGGATCAGGAAAAACGACATTGTTTAAAATCATTGCTGGATTAGAAACACCTCAAGAAGGCGAGATTCATATCGATAGCAATTGTATGGTTTCAATTGACGGGAAATGTCTTGTTCCTGAAAAAAGGCACGTGGGTCTTATTTTTCAAGATTATGCACTTTTTCCTCATATGACTGTGTATCAAAATATCGTATTTGGGTGTTATCACATGCCAAAACCACTTCAAAAACCATATGTTTTATCACTTTTAAAAGACATTGAACTTGAAGACTACAAAGATCGTTATCCACATACGTTATCCGGTGGACAAATGCAGCGCGTCGCAATTGCAAGAGCACTTGCAAGTCGTCCTAAGATCTTACTGATGGATGAACCTTTTTCAAATTTAGATGAAGATTTAAAAGATGTCTTTATCCCTAACTTAAAAGCACTGTTTGAAAGACATCAATTGACTGTAATTATTGCAACTCATCATCAACGCGATATTGATTTACTCGCACCGAAAGTTCTATATTTAGAAAACGGCTCTCTCGTTGACAAAAAAGGTTGACTTTGTTATAATGAATTGGATTTACGGAGGATATTATGATTTGGGTAGATTTTATAGCGTTAATTGCAGTGATTTTACTAATCGGAGCTGTCATGTTACAACAATCATCAGATGACATTTCAAGTGCATTTAGTGGTGAAAAATCAGAATTATTTAAAGAAAGAAAAACACGTGGGTTAGAATTATTTTTAACACGTGGAACTGTGATTTTAACTGTGATTGTCATTGTAGCTGTCTTATTATCTAATAACTTAAGATAACTGATGCAACGGTATTTTATACCTTCAGGTACAAAGTTTTTAAGTGAAACAGATCAACATCACATTAAAAAAGTGATGCGGATGAACACAGGTGATCAAGTCGTTATATGTAGTGATTCCTGTCATCTTGTTGAACTCATCATCAAAGAAGATGTCACTTATAAAATTATAAAAACGTTAGAAAAAATTAAAAAGAGAAACATCATTTTAGTTCAAGGATTACCAAAACATCCTAAACTAGAAACAACCATCAAGTATGCGACCATGGCTGGCGTTAACGAAATTATTTGTGTGCCAATGAAACACTCGATTGTAAAAGACACGCCAAGTGATTCAAAAATGCAAAGATATCATATGATTGCAAAAGAAGCATCAGAGCTTGCACATCGTGATGATGTTCCAAAAATTTCTTTGATAAAAACATTAAAAGAAATTGAATTACTTCCAAACACCCACTTATTTGATGAAAAAAGTACTGACATCATTTTAGATCGAACCACTGAACCTGTGATGATTATCATTGGACCAGAAGGTGGTATTCACGAGGATGAAAGAAAATACTTATTATCAAAAGGTGTAAAAAATACCTCATTAGGACCACTTATTTATTCAAGCGAAATTGCTGGCGTCCTAGCGATACAAACATTAATGACATTTTTATGACATCAAACTTAGCTAGAAGGGAGGGTTGAACATGGCAAAAACAGTCGTTAGAGATAATGAATCCATAGAAGATGCACTCAAACGTTTTAAACGTGATGTATCTAAATCAGGCACCCTCGCGGAAGCTCGCAAAAGAGAATTTTACATCAAACCAAGTGTTGATCGTAAAATGAAACAGCGCGCAAACGCAAAGAAAAATGCAAAGAAAAAAACATTTTAAGCACATGTAACCATGTGCTTTTTTGTTTTCTAAATATGGTATAATAACTTCAAGAAAGTAGGGGTTGAATGACACTTAATCGACAAATTGATCACGCAGATGCGATTTCAAAACTAGTAGGCAGTCAAGACCGTAATTTAAAAGTCTTCAAGCAATATATGAATATCTCAGTTTCTTTACATGGCAAAAACATAGTTTGTGATGCAAAAGAAGACCAAAAAGAATTTTTAGAAACTATTTTTGAAGTTTTAATCGATCTTGCAGAACATCAGTTTATCCTTACTGAACGTGATATCATGTATGTTATAAAAAGTGTCGAAAGAAATCAACATCACGACTTATTAGATCTTTATAAAAATCGTAAACCTATTTATACCAATTACACAGGCAAACAAATCGTTGCTAAAACATTTCACCAACAGCACTATATCGATGCGATTTCAACGCACGATTTAACATTTGGTGTTGGACCAGCAGGAACGGGTAAAACTTTTTTAGGTGTCACCATGGCACTTCAAGCTTTAAAAATGAACCAAGTTAAAAAAATCATCTTAACAAGACCCGTTGTTGAAGCAGGCGAAAATTTAGGGTTTTTACCTGGAGATTTAAAAGAAAAAATAGATCCGTATTTAATCCCGTTATATGACGCGTTGTATGATATGCTCGGCATTCAACAAACCAATACATTAATTGAACGTCAAATCATTGAAATTGCGCCTCTTGCATTTATGAGAGGAAGAACATTGGAACGTGCATTTGTCATTTTAGATGAAGCTCAAAATACAACCGTTTCTCAAATGAAAATGTTTTTAACCCGTTTAGGATTTTCTTCTAAAATGCTCATTACTGGAGATCCTAGTCAAACCGATTTACCAAAAGGTATCTCATCGGGCCTTAACGATGCTTTATCTAAATTAAAAGATGTGAAAGACATTAAAATTGTTCAATTTGATCATATCGATGTGATAAGACATCCCCTCGTACAACGTATTTTAGAAAGATATGAAAATCTATGACCATTCAAATTTTTAATCAAACCGATCAAGACGTTACATCTTATGAAGATGTGTTAAATCATGTATTTTCATTGATAGAAGAAGAAAAATCTTTAAATATCATTATCATCACAAGTGAAGAGATGCAAAACATGAATAAGACATTTCGAGGGTTAGATAAACCAACCGATGTTTTAAGTTTCCCATATGATGAACCTTATCTTGATGAATTAGGTGATGTTTTTATTAATCTTTTATACATGAAAGAACAAGCACAATCATATGGTCATTCAGAAGCGAGAGAAATTGCATTTCTTGCTGTACATGGGTATTTACATGTCAAAGGGTATGATCATCATACTGAAGAAGAAGAAAACATGATGTTTGAAAAACAAGAAGCAATCTTAACAAAAGCAGGATTGGAGAGAAAAAAATGATAGAAGAAGCAAAAAAAGCAAGACTTAAAGCATACGTCCCCTACTCTAAATTTCCAGTTGGTGCTGCAATATTATTAAAAGATGGCACCATTATTCATGGTGCAAATATAGAAAATGCTTCTTTTGGACTTTCTAATTGTGCCGAACGTAGTGCATTATTTAGTTTGTATAGTCAAGGTTATCAGAAACAAGATATTGTTTCTATGACAGTCATTGCAGATCACAACAAACCTGTATCTCCATGCGGTGCATGCAGACAAGTCATGTTTGAATTATTACCCGAAAATTGTAAGATTACACTTGCAAATCTATTAGGTGAAACAAAAGTGATGACCAAAGATGAACTCCTACCGTATGGGTTTAGATTTGAGGATACATTAAATACATGAGTCATCAATTTGCTTTTGTTGGTATTGCCGGAAAACCAAATGTTGGAAAATCAACACTCATTAATGCCCTTATTGGTAAAAAGATTGCGATTACTAGTGATAAGGCGCAAACAACACGTCATCGCATATTAGGTGTCAAAACAACACCTGATTTTCAACTTGTTTTTGTAGATACACCAGGAATTCATGAAGCTAAATTTGTACTCAATCAAATGATTGTAAAAACAGCGAATCAAGCACTTCTTGATGTTGATGTTATGTTATGGGTTGTGGATAGAAAAAAACATCCATATGATGATAAACTGTATCAAAGTTTTAAAGCGCTTGGCATTCCTATAATTTTAGTCATTAATAAAATTGATGTATTAAATAATAAATCAGATATCGATCAACTCATTATGTCTTATTTAACATTAGGAGATTTTGAAGCGATTATTCCTATTTCCGCTATAGAAAAAACACATTTAACGCATTTAGAAGAAGCGATATTAAAACATGCTATTGAAGAAGCACCAATGTTTCCAGAAGAATATACATCTGATCAACAAGAACATCAAATTATTTCAGAATGGATTCGTGAAAAGATTTTAACTTTGACGCAAGAAGAAATCCCTCATGCTGTTGCAGTAGTCATTGAAAACATAGAAGAAAATAAAAAGTTAAAAACACTAGATATTAGAGCATTAATCATTGTTGAAAGAGAATCTCAAAAAAGAATTTTAATTGGTAAACAAGGTTCAAAACTTAAAGAAATAGGAACACTTGCAAGATTAGATTTAAATAAAACCTTTGATCGTAAAGTTCACTTAGAATTATGGATTAAAATTAAAAAAGATTGGCGCAATAAAATGCAAGACGTGATGACTTTTGGATATGGAGAATCACGTGACTGAAGGATTGATTTATAAAGTGATGCCGTACTTAGAATCGAATCGTCTTCTTTATACGTACACGCCTTTAGGTAAGGTAACCTTACATGCTAAAGGTGCACAAAAAATGACGTCTCAACTACGTGTCGCTTCTCAATATTTAACACATATAGAAGTCGATGTTTTAAGAAAAGATGGACTTATTCCTGTAAGTCAAATTAAGATCATCAATGATTTTCAAAGCATCAAAAATACATATGAAAGCATGAGTGAAGTTGCATTACTATTAGAACTTATCACACAATGTATTGATGAAGATTCAGATCATAAAAGCATTTTCCAAGATTTAATAACCATCTTAAATAGTCCTCATCTAAATGAACTATCATTAAGATTTATGATACGATTGCTGCAGATGATTGGCTATGATTTAGATCTCAATGGAGACGGTCGTGATGTGATTGGATTTCATATTCCATCGGCTTCACTCATCTACATGGGAGATGCAAAAACATCAGATATTGCAATGGAAGATTTGATTTTACTTCTTCAGCTTAAATATACAAATTATGATACAATATTAAAGATTTCAGATACACAATTAAAGTCAATAAAATCATTTTTAATTGATTACATTGAGTATCATGTCCATATTAAAATTAAAAATAGGTGAGATCATGCCAACATTAGATACATTAACGACTTATGCAAAATCAACTGGATTTATTTATCAAGGAAGTGAGATCTACGGAGGTCTTGCGAATACTTGGGATTATGGTCCACTAGGTAGTTTACTTAAAAATAATATCAAAAAAGCTTGGATACAAAGATTTCAACGAGAATTTCCAAATAATGTTTTATTAGATAGTGGTATTTTACTAAATTCTAACGTTTGGAAAGCAAGTGGGCACATTGGTGGATTCAGTGATCCTTTAACAGAATGTGAAAGTTGTCATCAACGTTTCAGAGCAGATAATATGATTCATGAACATGATTCAAAGGTTAACCCTGATGGATGGACATTTGTTCAAATGGATGATTATATTAAAACACATCAACTTGCATGCCCAAATTGTCAGAAAAAAGCATTTATGCCTATTCGTGCATTTAATATGATGTTTCAAACGTATCAAGGAGTTGTCTTAGAAAAAGCGAATCAAATTTATTTAAGACCAGAAACAGCCCAAGGTATTTTTATTAACTTTAAAAACATTCAACGTACAACAAGAAATAAGTTACCATTTGGTGTATGCCAAGTAGGTAAAGCTTTTAGAAATGAAATTACTCCAGGAAATTTTGTTTTTAGAACCCGTGAATTTGAACAAATGGAAATGGAATTTTTTGTTAAACCGGGTACTGAATTAGAATGGTTTGATTACTGGAAAAAAGCTTGCAAAGACTTTTTATTAGATTTAGGCGTGAATGAAACACACCTTAAACTTGAAGATCATGAAAAAGAAGCACTCGCCCATTATTCCAATGCAACGACAGACATTTTATATCAATTTCCATGGGGATTTGATGAACTATGGGGTATCGCTTCAAGAACAGATTTTGATTTAAACGCACATCAAGAGCATTCAAAAGAAAATCTTTCCTATCTTGATCCAGAAACCAACGAGAGATATGTTCCTTATGTGATTGAGCCTTCAGTAGGAGTTGAGAGACTTGTATTAACATTTTTAAATGAGAGTCTTGTTGATGAAACATTAGAAAGTGAAGAAATACGTACAGTATTAAAAATTCATCCAGCATTGTCACCATATAAAGTTGCAATTTTACCGCTAATAAAAAAACTTCATAAAGATCAAGCCTTTGAAATCTATCAACAATTATCTAAATCATTTGATGTCACTTATGATGATACGCAAAACATTGGTAAACGTTATCGTCGTCAAGATGCGATTGGAACTTATTTTTGCATCACGGTTGATCATGAAACCGAATTAGATCAAGCAGTAACTGTTAGACATAGAGATACCATGCAACAAGAACGTATTAAAATCGAAGCACTCGAATCATATATTTCTAAACTTATCCAATTTTAGGAGATTTTATTTGGAAGCAGCACTACTTCAAAAAATCAACGACCAAACAAACATTGTTGATTTAGTAAGTGAATATGTCGAACTGACAAAAGCAGGTAAAAACTTAAAAGGCTTGTGTCCTTTTCACCAAGAAAAGACACCAAGCTTTTTTGTCTCACCCGAAAAAAATATCGCTAAATGTATGTCTTGTCAAACAGGCGGACAACCTATTACTTTTTATAAAGAAATTAAAGGGATATCTTTCCAAGAAGCTGCAAATGAACTTGCGGTACGTGCTGGAATTATCATTGAGGACGTTAAAAAAGATCCACTTGATCATATTTATAAAATGTTTGATGAAACCATTAAGTTTTATCAATTTAGTTTAATGAAAACTGAAGACGGTGCACACGCAATGTCTTATTTAAAAAATAGAGCTGTAAAAGATGAAACTATCCAATCCTATCAGCTTGGATATGCGCCTAAAAAATCAAATGCGCTTTATTCTTTATTAAGAGATAAAAAATATGATGTTTCTGATATGTTAAACTACGGCCTGATAAGACAAAGTGAAGAAGGTTCGTATTATGATTTATTTTTGGATAAAATCATCTTCCCTATACACAATGAAAAAGGACTCGTTGTAGGATTATCTGGACGTTCTCTTAAAAAAGATGATGCAGTAAAATATATCAATAGTCCAGAATCAAAAATCTTTAAAAAAAGTAATCTCATTTATCATTTATATCAAGCATTACCATCCATTAGAAAACAAAAAAGAATCATTCTTACTGAAGGATATATGGATGTCATCGCCATGGACCAAGCAGGTTTTAATGAAACGGTTGCAACGATGGGGACCTCATTAACCAAAGAGCATGTATCCTTGCTTTCACAAATCACAGATAACATCATCTTAGCGTATGATGGTGATCAAGCAGGTAACCAAGCAACACTAAAAGCCATTGAAGCGTTTAATAAAACAAAAGTGAAGCTTGACGTTTTAATATTCCCAGAACAATTAGATCCAGATGAATTCATTAAAAAACATGGTGTTCAAGCTTTAAAGAATCACATAGAGCATCATCTAAAAGATCCATTTGATTACCGTTATGACATGTATAAACATAATAGAGATTTAAAAAATAGTCATGATATGGTTGCATTTAAAGATGACATCATTAAAATGATTAAAGATGCGGATCCTTCAGTTCAAGCATTATATAAAGAAAGACTTGCAATCGAATTAAATATTGATGCATCACTCATTCAAGTAAAATCAAAAAATAATTCAACCCTTCAACTTAAGAAAAAAGAGACTAAAAAAGCTTTACCAAACAGGTATTTTTTATCTGAGGTTGGACTTATTATCGCGATGATGCAAGACAAAAAATATGCTTTAAAAGCATCTAATGAATTATCTAATAATCATTTCGCTGATTCACATATGGCAGTATTAAGATATCAGATTATCAAACATTATGAAAGTCATGCTATCTTTGAGATTGAAGCCTTTAAAAAACAACTTAAAGATGATTATTTATTAAAGTTTGAATCAAATGTGTTAAATGACTTGGATTATATCAAAAAACTTAAAAAAGATGATAAAATGGTAGAAGAGTTTATTGCTTTTATCAAGCAATCCATTACGCAAAGACGTATTGATAAACTCATTGAAAAAAGAAAAGAACATCCTGAAAATGCAATTTTGTATGTTTCAGAGCGAGATACGCTTATTAAAAACATGAACGGAGATATTAAATCTTAATGGATATTAAAGACATTCTTAAAAATTTATCTAAAGTTGCAGGAAAAGAAGGTTTCATTTCTCAAGAAGCTGTTTTAAACTATGCACCACTTGATTCAGATTTATATTTTGAAATCGAAAGAGAACTTTTAAACTTAAACATTGATATCATTGACGCTGAAGATGAAGAAACAATAGACATTGATGTTCAATCTCATGATCAAGACGATGAAGATGATAAAGACGATAAGGATTTAGACATTGAACCTGATGAAATGTCACTTTCAGATTTAGACATTGATGAACCGATAGATTTAGAAACTGATTTAGATACGATTGCCCATTCAGTCAAAATTGATGATCCAGTACGTATGTATTTAAAAGAAATTGGTCAAATCCCACTATTAAACATACAAGAAGAAAAAAAATATGCTGTCATGGTTGCTGAAGGTCAATATGCAAAAGAACAGCTTGACTCAGTCGCTGCTGGTGAAATGACGTATTCAGAAGAAGAACAACAACACTTAAAAGATGCATTAGATAAAGCTCAATATGCTAAAAATAAACTCGTTGAAGCAAATTACCGTTTAGTTGTATCCATTGCAAAAAAATATACGAATCGCGGACTTTTATTTCTAGATCTCATTCAAGAAGGAAATATGGGTCTCATGCGTGCTGTTGATAAATTTAACCATGAAAAAGGGTTTAAATTTTCTACATATGCGACTTGGTGGATT
Organism: Bacillota bacterium; assembly: GCA_030830185.1. Lineage (GTDB taxonomy): Bacteria > Bacillota_I > Bacilli_A > Acholeplasmatales > Acholeplasmataceae > UBA8290. Next base: position 19,583 of record JAURNN010000032.1, read on the forward strand.
CGTCAAGCAATTACTCGTGCAGTTGCAGACCAAGCAAGAACCATTCGTATTCCAGTACATATGGTTGAAACGATTAATAAGATGATTCGTATTCAAAGACAACTGGTTCAAGAGTTAGGTCGTGAACCAAACGTTGAGGAAATTGCTGAAAAAATGGGCATTACGCCAGATAAAGTTCAAAACATTCAACGTATCGCAAAAGAACCGATTTCATTAGAAGCTCATGTTGGCGAAGAAGAAGATTCTTCACTAGGTGATTTCATTAGTGATCCGAATGCCTTAACACCGCATGAATATATGTTAAAAGAAATGGTGAATCAAACACTTGATGAAGTATTAGAAACATTAACAGACAGAGAAGAAAAAGTATTGCGTTTACGTTATGGATTATTTGATGGTAAAAATCATACTCTTGAAGAAGTTGGTCGTGAATTTGGTGTCACAAGAGAACGTATCAGACAAATTGAAGCGAAAGCTTTACGCAAATTAAGAAGTCCATCAAGACAAAACAAACTGCGTGAATTTTATTATGGCAAGAAATAAACGAATACAAGCAATTGTTGAAGCACTCCAAGGATATCATACCGTTTTAGATATTGGAACAGACCATGGATTTGTTTTAAAAGATGCATTAGATCTTAATTATATTCAAAAAGGGATTGCCTCTGATTTAAGAGAAAAACCACTTCAAAAAGCAAAAGAACTTTTAAAAAACTATCCGGTAACTTTTTACCAATCGGATGGTTTTTTATCTATTGATGTTCCTTTTGATGCCGCAGTGATTGCTGGGATGGGAAGTTATACAGTGATTGATATCCTTAAAAACTATCCTGAACTAAAAGAAGATCTCATTATGATGCCACATGACAACATCGATGTTTTAAGAAGATACTTAACTGAAAACAACTTTATGATAGATTATGAGAAAATCATCTATGATAGGCATTTTTATACCCTATTTAAAATAAAAAGGGGTAAAATGATGTTATCGGAAAAAGAAATTCATACTGGATTTCATTCTGTCATCGATTCTAACTATATTTCTTATCTTAACTATGTCATCAAGCATTTTGAACATTTAGTTCAAGTGTCAAAAAATGACAAAAAGCGATACTTAGAAAACATACTCACATACTATAAGGAGGTACTTCATGACATCCATGACGGAGTTACAATATATTGACCGTTTGCTTCAGATATTTAGACGTAGTGGTATTTATGATAGACCTCATCATGAAAACTTAAATGATGCAGATATCATGGTTTTATATTGTATTGGTTTTTGCGACGATTTAAAAGACATTAAATTATCAGATATTGCCAAACGTTTAAAAGTAACATTACCCGCTGTCACTCATAAAGTTCAAACACTAGAACAAGAAGGTTTCATAAAAAAATTGAAAGATTCTAATGATTTAAGGAAAACATATGTGAAGCTCACAGATAAAGGTGAAGCTTTGGTGATGTCTTCTAAAAAAACATATTATGAACCACTTTTAGAAATTATTGAATCTCTTGGTGAAGAAGATAAGAATCATTTTATTCGAATATTAGAAAAAGTTTCAAACAAATAGAAAGAAGTCAACATGAAAACAATCCTATCGTATTTAAAACCTTATCGACTCAGTATTATCTTTATTTTTATACTTGTTGGTACAAGGGCCGTTTTAACCTTATTATTACCACTTATTTTAGGACTTTTAATTAACGAGGGTATTGGTCTTGCAGAAGGTGCATCACCTGATACTTCTAAAATATTTTTATATAGTGGTTATATGCTTATTGCCTCACTACTAAGTATTATTATTACAGTAGGTAGTGGGTACATGGAAACAACGATCTCATCTAAGTTTGCAAAGACGTTACGCCGTGACTATTATTTAAAAGTTCAACAATTTTCACTTACTGAAGTGGATGATTTTTCAATTGCTTCACTCATTACACGTTCAACCAATGACATTAGACAACTTCAAATGAATGTCAATACGATGCTTAGACTCATCATCTTACAACCTGTGTTTGCAGCTGGTGCAATTATCTTTTCAATTGTTCAACAACCAACATTATCTATGGTACTCATCGCATCGATTTCAGCGCTTATTTTTATGATTGCGATTGTTTTTAGTATTGTCTTACCTCGATTTGAAAAAGTACAGTTACTTGTTGATAAACTCAACCAAGTGATTCGTGAAAACTTATCTGGACTTCGCGTTGTAAGAGCGTTTAATACTCAAAAAGTTCAAGAAAATAAAA
>JAURNN010000004.1 GCA_030830185.1 Bacillota bacterium
ACGTGATCATCGACATGTAACATCACTTTTGAATGTCACTGAACTTTCTTTGAATACATTAGTTATGACACCGACCCTTCATTTTGATGAAACGGGACATCATAAAAATCATCTATCTTATGGTGTGTCCTTTCAAATGATTGGACATCATAATATCGGTGCATCACCTACACTGGACCGGTTTATCGGAGAAGGATCTTTCCTATATCCTAAAGGACTTAGTGATCTTGTTTCATCTGGAACATTTCACGGATATGAGAATATTGCAGCATTTCAAACAGAACATATTATCTTAAACCCTAATGAAGAAAAACACATCTTGTTTTCAATTGGAGTTGATGATGATGCCTCAAGATTAAATGATACCTTAGAAAAAGCATTGAATCCTAATACATTTATCACTGAGCTCAATGAAAGTGAAATGTTTTATCAACCTTATGTCAATGATCTATCTTTTGAACTTATTTCAAAAGACGTTTCTCAAAGACTTCAATTTGTGTCACTTCAACCACTTTATAGACGGGTGATGGGAAACTCTTATTTACCCCATCATGATTATGGAAAAGGTGGAAGAGGTTGGCGTGACTTATGGCAAGATCTTATCGCACTCAATATGTATTATGACCCACAAGTGTATGACATGCTTTTCCAGTATTTTAAAGGGATACGCCTAGATGGGTCGAATGCAACCATCATCGGTGATCAACCAGGGTCATTTAAAGCCGATCGAAATGCAATATCTAGAGTATGGTCTGACCATGGTGCATGGCCACTCATTACCTTACTCATGTACATTCATGAGACTGGTGATGTTGCGTTTTTAATGAGAAAACAAGCTTATTTTAGTGATCACTTGTACGGATATGGCCAATTTAAAACACAAGATAAACCAAGTTTTACAACCTATGAAGGTACCATTTTAGAACACCTTCTGATTCAGCATGTTGTTGCATTACATCATCTAGGAGAACATGGTTATATAAAATTAATGGATGCTGATTGGAATGATGGTCTTGATATGGGTCACGAAAAAGGTGAAACAATTGCCTTTACAATGATGTATGTCAATAATATTAAATCATTAGTAGAACTCATTGAAACCTTAAAAGAAACCTCATTTGATCTATATGGACCTATCTATGAACTCATCTTAAATCACATTTCTTTAGAAACTTATTTTAAGACCCGTGAGATCTCATCAAGCTCCATTTCAAAAAGTGACTTGATAAAAGCTTTAAATGCACTTTATGAAACACATTACACGCACTTACAAAAAGCTTTTAAACATGATATTTTCCAAAGTTATTATGATCACCAAGGGCTTCCTTTAGATGATACCGATACAGTCATGTTAACAGGTCAAGCAATGGCCCTACTTAACACGATCGCAACAAAAGAACAAGCTCAAAAAATTGCTAAAAAAACACGAGATGTGTTGTATCAAAAACATTTAGGTGGCTATCAACTCAATAGTCATTATCAAGAAGATAAACATCCATTAGGTCGTGCGTTTTATTTTGCTTATGGACATAAAGAAAATGGAGCTGTGTTCTCTCACATGGCAATGATGTATGCGTATGGACTTTATCAATATCACCTCAATCATGAAGCACACGAAGCATGGTTTAGTATTCTTGATCAAGCAATGCAGCCTCAAAGTCAAGTCTATGAGGGAATCCCAGAATATTTTAACGATGAAGGAAAAGGAAAATATTTATATCTAACAGGATCAGCCTCATGGTTACTCTACATTTTAAGAAATCAAGTTTACGGGTTACAATTTCATTTTGGAAAATTATATTTAAAGCCAAAACTGATCTTAAAAGATTTCATCAACAAACAAGCAACCATCAATACAAAAACGTTTGGCAGTCTAACGACGATACACTATCATCTTGAAGCTTCAGTTGACAACTATGATATTAAAAAAATTGTCGCTGATAACGACGTCATATCATTACCAATCGAAAAACATTATCAAATCATACACGTTTACTTAGGAGATCAAAATGGGATATAAACTTGTTTTTGAAGACCGGTTTAATGAAGGTCAAATGGATTTAAATACGTGGACATTTGAAACTGGCGGACATGGATTTGGAAATAAAGAATCACAATACTACACACCTTATCCACACAATGTCGATTTATCTCATGGTCGATTGACCATCGTTGGTCGAAAAGAAGATTATGAAAATAATCATTATACAAGTGCAAAAGTCACGAGCTATCCTAATCGTCTTTTTACGTATGGCAAATTAGAGGTAGAGGCAATTTTACCTAAAGGAAAAGGTACATGGCCAGCAATATGGTTACTCGGACAAAACTTTAAAGAAGGTACACCATGGCCTTTATGTGGTGAAATTGATTTAATGGAGCATGTTGGAAGCAATCCAAATCATATTCATTTTAGTTTGCATTCAAAAGCAAAACATTTTACTCAAGGAAATCAACTTACACATGTTGAAGTCATCGATGATGTGTATGATAACCCACATGTGTATGGCATGATTTGGAAAGAAAACCACATTACGTTTTTACTTGATGGCGTAGAAGTTGCATCTTTTCAAAAACAACATGGTGAAACTGAAATAGAATGGCCATTTAATCAACCGTTTTATTTAATATTTAATACTGCTCTTGGAGGCTCTTGGGGAGGACCGATTGATGAGTCGATACTTCCTACAAGTATGCATATCCATCGTGTATCCTATTATCAGGAGACATAAATGAAAGATAAAAAAACAATTTATACGATTGCTGAAGCACTTGATTTATCACCTGGAACAATTTCTAAAGTTCTTAATCAAAACGGTAACGTATCAGATTCCACGCGTGAACGTGTCTTAAAATACATTAAAGAAGTAGGCTATGTTCCTGCTAAAAGTGCGAGAAACTTAAAATCTAAACGGACTTTTACCATTGGCGTTGTATTTACAGAAGCACTTAACATTGGACTGGAACATGCATTTTTTTCAAGCTTACTACAACATTTTAAAACGTATGTTGAAAAATTTGGGTATGAACTTAGTTTTATTGTAAGAAGATTAGGTGGACATGAGATGTCTTATTTAGAATGGTGTATGAATAAGCGTGTTGATGGCGTGTACATTGTAACAGGCAATGATCAAGATCAAGCATTGATCGAACTCATTGACTCGCATATTCCATCGGTTTCAAATGACTTAATTTTTGAAGGCTTGCATTCAGTTGTTTCTGATAATGAGACAGGTGTGTATTTGGCTCTTGACTACATAAAAAATGACTTAAAGAAAAATAAAGTGGCATATATTTCAGGACCGTTAAAAGCAAAACAATTCCAAGAACGTTATGAGGCTTATCAATCATATATAAAAAAAGAAGGTTGGCATCAAGAAAAAAGTAGTGTGGTCTTCACAGAATCATTTGGAGACACCTCAGGGTATCGTGCGGTATTAGAGATGATGGCACTTATTAAACAAAAACCTGAAGTGATTTTTGTATCTTCAGATGACATTGCATTAGGCGTCTTAAAAGGATTAAGAGATTTAAAAGTACGTATCCCTGAAGATATTCAAATCATCGGTTTTGATGATATGCCATTTTCAAAGC
>JAURNN010000033.1 GCA_030830185.1 Bacillota bacterium
ACTATATATGAAAAATCGTGTATTTCTGACACGAGCTTTGTTGTTTTCTCGTTATGTGCCCCAACAAAGTATGAACGCACACGATTTTTTAAATTTTTGGCTTTTCCAACATAAATGACTTGATTGGATGCATTTTTCATTAAATAGCATCCTGGTAAATCAGGTAATAATGTCAGTTGTTTTTTGATTGAATTCACAACATTATTTTACCATATTAAGGTATAAACGTTGAAACATCAACAATATCGACTATAATTAAGGTATAAAATGAAAAAGGTTATAAGAATGAAAAAAATAGTTGGATTATTAATTATCTTAATTTTTGTCATCACACTAAGTTCATGTCAGGAACCTGAAGTGAATCCTTTTGAATTAGACATTATCTTTTATAATCAAGAACGCACGCTTATGAATCTTACTGACAACGAAAAAAGAGCAATTTTTGAAGGTGTTGTATTTTATGAATCCGCAATTTCATTCGAATCTCAGTTTTTAAGCTTACAATCCAATGATTCACTTGATGATCCCTTAGATTTAAGATTTTCAAACATCATTACGCGCAATTATATAGATACATTTGATTTTCGTTCATTTGAAGAAATTGATCTGAATACCATTGGTTATGAACAACTCATTGATACGGGTGGTTTATCAGGAAGATTGAAACTCTTTTTACAGCTTTTTGATAATTTTACAGATACGTATTTCACTTCAAAAATAGAATTATCTAACCCACCTTTTCGAATTACTGCTGAAGAAAACCAAGTAATGACAACAACTGAAGCAACATTTGAATTGCCTGTACTTTTAGATTTCTCAATTGAGATTACCCCTGAAACACTCATTGGCTTTATCGAACCGCAAATCACTTTACTTCAAGTCCATGAAATGGAATATGGTCATTATTTAACCGTTCCAATTTCCATTGATAATATTATTCAAGATGTTTCTATTAATGCGCAAATTGAACTTATTATTGTAGAAGGTTTTATCGTTTATGCAACCATCACGTCGCAATTAGCATCTTTAATCATTCCAGTGAATGGACTGATTGAAAATACTGAAGCTTTAGATGTATCAATAACAATCGATATCTTACTTGATTTCCTGTACACAAAAGATGATATCCTTCTACCAAATGAAACAGAGTTAAGTACCTATGAACGCGTAGACGCATTTAGTTTACCTGATATTGCCTCAATTTTTGGTTAGTATAAAATATATATAAAATAAAAAGCGCACATGCGCTTTTTTTATTCAAATTCAATGGTAACGCGTCCTGCAATAATCTCTTCTAATGCAACACCGATACTTTTTTCAGAAATAGAATCTTCTACTTCTAAATTTGCCTCTTCTAGTAGTCTTGCAACTTTTGAAGCAGCATAAACAAGTTTATACTTTGATGGTATTTTATCCAACAAAGCATCAATGGATGGGTATCTTAATCCGTCTTTATTACTCATAAATCTCCTTCTATGATCGACTTATATTTATAAATCGATCTTTCTGTTTTGGCGTGCTCAGCTCGAATAATTGCTAAAATTCTATCTGCAGCATTATAAATATCATCATTGACAACAATATAATCATACTTGTGAGCGAGTTGAAATTCTTTTTCTGCTTTTGCTAATCTCGTATCAATGGTTTTATCATCTTCAGTACCACGAGAGATCAATCGATCTTTTAATGCTTTTTTGGATGGTGGAACTAAGAAAATAAAAACGGCGTCTTTAACTTGATTACGCACTTTTAGTGCACCTTGAACTTCTATTTCTAAAACGACTTCGTGACCTAAATCAAGTTGTTGTTCGACTTTATCTCTAGGTGTCCCGTAGTAATTTCCAAAAAATTGTTCATATTCTAAAAATCCATTTTCAGAAATACGTTTTTCAAAATCTTCTTTTGAAACAAAGTAATAATCAACACCATCCACTTCACCTTCACGCATCGGACGTGTTGTCATAGAGACTGAATAGGTTAAATCATGGTCTTCCATGTCAAACAGTGCTTTTCTTACGGTACCTTTACCAACACCAGATGGACCTGACAATACAATGAGTAAGCCGCGTTCATTTAATTTCATGCCTTGCTCCCTTGCTTATCTAAATGTTATTATATATGATAATATAGATTGTGTAAAGTATTTTCATGAAAGGTTTTCAAGATGTCATTTGACGGTCTTATGATGCATCATCTTACAAATGAATATAATCAGGTGTTGGTACAGCATCGTGTGGATAAAATCATGTATTTAAAAGATGATGTTTTTATTTTTGAACTCTATTATCAAAAAGAAAAAAAACTCTTTTATATTGATCTTCATGCTAATGATAATAGAATGTATTATACACCTTATCAAGAGATTAAGCATGATGAGCATCCAACGCTATCGATGCTTAAAAAAACAATGATTCGAAGTCAAATTAAATCGATAAAACAACATCAAACTGACCGTGTATGTATCATCACATTTGAAAAATATGATGCATTCGATGGTATGATGACTTATGAACTAATTGTCGAGATGATGGGAAAACACGCCAATATGATTTTAATTAAAGAACATTTAATCTTAGAGGCATATAAAAAAATGATCAGTGAAACAGGTCGAAGTGTCGCCTATCATTTACCATTTAGTTTTTTCCCTTCTCCTAAAAAACGATTAACCTCATTTGACGATTCAGATGTCAATCGTGAAGATTTATTAATAACCTACGAAGGCGTGAGTAAAGATTTATCACTCAAAATCTATAATGCTAAGCTATCACCATATAACATTGCTTTAAAACCATCAATGAAAGGAAATAAACGATTTAGTTTTGAAGTCGAAGGTGGTAGTGTCTTTGATTCAATCAACGATATGATGCAAACCAACCATCAAATCATCTTCTCAGATGCTTTATTGACACAACAAATAAAAAAGAGAGAAACAAAACTCCCTAAATTGATTGACGATCTTAGACACCATCAATCGCATTTAAATGATTATCTAATTGCCGAAAAACTGTATACTTATGAAAATCCAAAAGCTTATGTTGATCATGTTGAAGAGATTTTATTAGACCGTGAATTAAGCGTCCATGAACATGCTCAAAAATATTTAAATACTTACAACAAAGCAAAACGGGCAATACCACACTTAGAAAATCAAATCCATGAAACACAATCGGAAATTGATTTTTTAAATCAACTGATTTTTGATCTACATGAAAAAAACATGGTTTATGATGATATTTTAAGTTTACTTTATGAACATCACTATATTTCTAAAAAACCAACGCTAAGAAAAGTAAAACCAAAAAAACATCTTGAAGTCATTGTTGACGGCCATATCATTTTCGTTGGAAAAAATGCCAATATCAACGCTTATTTGACCCATGAATTATCACGTCCAAATGATTATTTTATGCATGTTAAAGATGCACCTGGTAGTCATGTGATATGTCGTGCCCCTCATGAAAGTAACGCGTTTAAAACTGCATTAAAATATGCTGCTTATTTTTCAACTCTTAAACATGCTTCAAAAATTGAAGTGATGGTTTCATTAAAAAAAGATGTAAAAAAAATTCCAGGTATGCACGGCTCGATGGTTTCTGTTAAAACCTACCATTCTTACATGGTTGAACTTGATGATGAGTTTGTTAAGTTGTGTGAATCCTTGTAAAAACTTTGAATTAAAAACGTTTATCGTTTAAAATAAATATGTAGATTAAACAGGAGGCAACAATTATGGCTTATACATTACCAGCTTTACCTTATTCGTTTGATGCATTAGAACCTTTTATCGATGCAAAAACGATGGAAATTCATTATACAAAACATCATCAGGGTTATGTTAACAATTTAAATGCAGCACTTGAAAAAGAACCAGCAGTAACATCTGACTTAGAAACATTATTAAAAGATTTAGATGCACTTCCAGAATCGATTCGTGGTGCAGTAAGAAACAATGGTGGCGGACATTTTAATCATTCATTTTTCTGGCCACAACTTAAAGTCAATCATCAAGAAGGACCTTCAGGCAATTTTTCTAACTCAATTAATGAAACTTTTGGTTCATATGAAGCATTCAAAGAGGCATTTGCTAAAGCAGCCGCGACACGCTTCGGTTCAGGTTGGGCATGGCTCATCAAAAATAATCAAGGTGCTTTAGAAGTGGTATCAACACCAAATCAAGACACTCCTTTAACATTAGGGACACCATTACTTGGACTTGATGTCTGGGAACATGCATACTATTTAAACTATCAAAATCGTCGTCCAGACTATATACAAGCATTTTTCTCAATTGTGGATTGGAACCTTATTGAAGAACGTTTAAATAAGGCTTAATATCAAAGATGTTGTGATCCCCCTCACAACATCTTTTTTTATGCTATAATGTTTGACATGGAGGAATTTATGTGGAATTTAGATGATTTATATAAAGGTTTTGATGATACCTACCAACAAGATATTAAAAAATTAGAGGACATGACGACTTCTTTTAAATCTCTTATAGTAAAAAAAGAGAACATGACGCCTGTTGTTTTTTTAGAATCTTACTTACAATTTGAAGAGATGATGAGTAAGCATGTCAGAACACTTTATGCTTATGCAAGCTTACGCTATTCTAGTAATGTCAATGATCCAGAGCCGCTTCAATATATGGCAACTTTGGATCGTATTTTAAAATCAACAACTAAAGAAAACGTGTTATTTACACGTTATTTAAAAACATTAGATTTAGAGGCTTTAAGTCAACAAAGTGCACTCATTAAAAACTATCTTTATAATTTAGAACGTGAGCAAGACAGTGCTAAATACATGCTTTCAGAATCTGAAGAGCTTCTTCTTACAAAACTCAGAGAAGTTGCAAGTGATTCATGGCGTAGACTTCAAAATATGCTCACAGCAAACTTAAAAGTTCCTTATCGTGATCAGGTCATTACTTTATCTGAAGTGAGAAATCTTGCATACGAACATGATTCACTTGTCAGAAAAGATGGTTATGAAGCAGAACTTAAGGCACTTGAAACAGTTGAAGATGCTGTCGCGTTAAGTATTACAAATATTAAACGTGAAGTGAATGTCGTGAATGAATTTAGAGGGTATACCTCTCCTCTTGAGCCAACACTAAAAAGCTCAAAGATGACTCAAAAAACACTAGATGCACTGATTACTTCTATGGAATCATACCGTCCGAGTTTTGAAGCTTATTTAGAGGCGAAAGCGAAATATCTAGGACATCAAGAGGGTTTACCATTTTATGATTTGTTTGCCCCTGTTGGAAAAGGTGCAAAAACATATACTTATGAAGAAGCGAAAGCACTCGTATTAGAAGCATTTTATGGATTTAGTGATCATTTAGGTGACTTTGCAAAACGTGCATTTGATAACGAATGGATTGATGTTGAACCAAGACCTGGCAAAATTGGTGGTGCGTTTTGTTCCAATCAGCCTCAAATTGGTCAATCTCGAATTTTAACGAATTTTACTGGTTCGTTATCTGATATTTTAACGCTAGCACACGAATTAGGACACGGTTTCCATGGTGAAATCATTAAAGACAACGATCCATTACACTGGTCTTACCCAATGCCACTCGCAGAAACTGCTTCTATTTTTTGCGAGGCAATCGTCAATCAACATTTACTGAAAACAATTAATGATGATCATTTCAAATTATTTGTTTTAGAAAATGCTCTTCAAGGCGATACTCAAGTCATTATTGATATTTTATCTAGATTTTATTTTGAAACCGAATTATTTAAAGAAGCAACCAAACCCGTGCCAGCAGCATCCTTAAAAAAATGGATGTTAGATGCTCAAGAAAAAGCCTATGGGAAAGGTCTAAATCAATCTTTAAGACATCCTTATATGTGGTTGATGAAGCCTCATTATTATAGTGCAGGATTAAATTTTTATAACTTTCCTTATGCATTCGGTTTACTTTTTGGTAAAGGCTTATACGGCTTATATGAGAAAAATTCTAAACCTTTTACAAAACAATACGAGACTTTACTTGCCTATACAACCAAAGCAAGTGTTGAAGATGTTGCTAAAACCATGAATATTGATGTTTCTGATACTACTTTTTGGAATCAATCGCTTGATGTTATCAAGCGTGATATTGAAGAAGTAATTGCATTATTTAAAAAAACAAAAGACGCTTAAACTAAGCGTCTTTTTCTTTATCTAACTCGGTTTCAATCACAGCATAATCACCATCTTCTCGTTTGTATAATACGTGAGACTGATGTGTTTTTTTATCTAAGAAAATAAAGAAATCATGATCGAGTTGTTCCATATGCTCAATCGCATCTTCAATCGACATGGGTTCTAATTTTATTTTTTTGTTTTTCACTAATTGTTTTGCGAGTACATCTTTTTCAATTTCTTCAATCGGTATTTGATCATTATAATTCGTCTTTTTATGGCCATGGTCATGATTTTTATCACGATAACGTTTCACTTGCTTCACCATTTTATCAGTAACGATATCGATGGCTTCATACATGTCTGATGCTTTTTCTTCTGCACGAATGGTCACGTGATCTGCATGAATGGTTACTTCAACTTTATGAAAGTTAGGATATACTTTCATAACGACTCTAATTTGTTTGATCGGTTCCAGAAAAAATTTATCAATCTTTGATAATTTTTTCTCTATATAAGCATCAATGGCTGGTGTTACTTTAAATCCATTTTTTCCTAGGATATCATATGTCATATAAGCCACCTCTCTTTGTTTTTTTCGACATGATAGATAAACATGTTACCGATATCTATATTTTCAAACTGAGTGATTGCTTCTATTTCTTTTCCTTCTAACCATAATATCATTTCATAAGGATGATCATGAATAAGACTCAAATAATGCATCGCAGTCAATACCGAAAGTTTGTCTTCTATTATGATATGCATGATCATAATATCTATATGATTTAAAACGATGCGTTGATGTTCGATTAAAATAGGATGTTTTTTAAAACAATACTCACACACAAAATAAACATCTTTTTTTGTTTGAAATGGTGTTTGATATGGATAAAGTAATTTCTGACAATGCATACAACGCATATGACCTTCTTACTTTATCTTACTTAAAACATCATTATTTACTTTTTATAAGTCTCAATAATTTTAGAAATTAAGTGTTGCGGGACATCATCGTATCTTAAAAACTCACGTGTGAATTGTCCACTTCCTTGTGTCATTGCTTTTAAGTCAATTGCATATGAAACGATTTCAGCTTCTGGTACTTCACATGAAATCACTTGATTTGAACCATCTTCAGTAGGATTCATACCATGGACACGTCCTCTTCTTTTATTCATATCACCCATAACATCACCTACAAATTTTTCATCAACGGTGACATCGAGTTGAACAATCGGTTCTAAAATTGTAGGTTGTGCTTTTTCACACGCGTTTTTAAAAGCAAGCGCAGCAGCAAGTTTAAACGATAATTCATTAGAGTCCACTGAATGATAAGATCCATCATATAATGTAGCTTTCACATTAATAACTGGAAATCCAGCAAGTGGTCCATGCTCAAATGATTCAATAAGTCCTTTTTCTACTGCAGGGAAATAGTTTTTAGGAACAGCACCACCAAAAACATCTTCATGGAATTCAAAAAGTTCTGTTGAAGGTTCAAATTTAATAAATACGTGACCAAATTGACCTGCACCACCAGATTGTTTTTTGTGTTTCCCTTCTGCTTCAACATCTTTTTTAATGGTTTCACGGTAAACAATTTTTTGTTCTTCGATATCAACATCGACTTTAAACATGAGTTTCATACGTTCTAAAATGTATTGTAGGTGTGTCATTCCTTGACCACCAATTAATAACTGTTGCGTTTCTTTATTCCTTTTTATTTGAAAGGTCGGATCTTCTAAATTGAGTCTATTTAATGCATTTGAAATTTTATCTTCATCATTTTTATTTTTAGGGTGTACTGCAATATAAATGACTGGATTTGGCATCTCGACTGGGTGAATATAGGTGACGTTTTTAGGTTCACTTAATGAGTTACCAGTTTCTAAACCTTCTATTTTCGCAACAACACATAGATCTCCTGCATGAAAAACATCACTTAAAAGTTGTTGTTTGCCCCTCAAAGAAAATACATTTGTTAGTTTTTTAATTTCACCTAAAGGATGTATCATCACTTCTTGATTTTGTTTTAGGGATCCTCTATTAATTTTTATATAACTCATGGTACCAAGAAATGGATCAACTGTTGTTTTAAAGACATATCCTTGAAATGGTTCATCTTCAGTTGTATGAATGGATACAGATTCGTTTTTATTTGTAAAACCCTCTAGAGGATGAAGTTCATTTGGTGCTGGCAAATAATCAAAAAGCATATCAATCATGGTTCTGATACCGATTGCTTTTGATGCACTTCCTACTAAAACGGGCGTGAGTTCACCGTTGATAATTCCTTGACGTAATCCTGTTTTAATTTCATCTTCTGTAAGTGTTTCACCATTAAAAAATTTATCTAAAAGAGCATCGGATGTCTCTGCAACACTTTCAAGCATCATATTTCGTAGTTCTTCTACTTTTGGTTTTTTCTCTTCCCAAATTTCAGCATCATGCGAGGTCACACCATCATAGATTCTTGCTTTCATCTCAACGATATTGACAAATCCCTCGAAATTTTCTTGTTTTCCGATAGGCCAACAGAAAGGAACTGCTTTTTTACCTAATTTTTCTCTAATCTCTTCAATAAGTTCATCAAATTTAATGTTTTCTTTATCCATTTTATTGATAAATAAAACAGCTGGAATATGTCTTTTTCTAATTTCTTTCCAAACGCGTATTGTACCTACTTCAACCCCTTTGGTTGCATCAATGACAATAACTGCACCTTTGACAACACTTAATGCTTGATATAAGTCACCTACAAACTCATCACTACCTGGAACATCTAAAAAGTTAAATTTATGATCATGAAAATCCGTAGGGATGAGTGACATTGATAAACTTGAGAGTTTATTTTGTTCTTCGACTAAAAAATCTGAAACGGATGTTTTTTTATCTACTTCACCTTGTTTTTCAACCGCTCCTGAAACATATAAAATAGCTTCAGCCATGGTTGTTTTTCCCGAACCCTGACGACCCAAAATATCAACATTTCTAATGTTACTTGTCTGATATTCTTTCATATAACCTCCTGAAAACGTTTACATTTGTTACTTTGATTATAACATAATCTTAGTAAAATGAAACGCTATGAATGAATAATGTTATAATCTTTTTGGAGTAATGATGAAAAAACTTGCCATAAAAAGCATTCGCTGGTATCAAAAAAATATATCCCCACATTCCAATCATAAATGTCGACATACGCCGACGTGTTCTCATTATGCACTTTTAAGTTATGAAAGGTTTAACTTTTTTAAAGCATCTTACTTAACAACAAAACGAATATTAACGTGTAATCCATTATTCAAACCTAAATATGATCCTGTCCCTGAAAAGAAAAAAAGACATCTACGAAAGTAATGTCTTTTTTATTGGTAAGAAATGATTTATGGTAAATTTACCGATACCCAATAATTGATTTCTTTGTGTCGTAATATAAT
>JAURNN010000034.1 GCA_030830185.1 Bacillota bacterium
AAACAAGATGATATGTTGCGTTTTCAAATTCAAGAATTAGAAGCACTCCATTTAAAAGAGGATGAACTTAAACACATTCAAGATGAGATTCATCAATTAAAACATTATGATGCGATTTCAACTCATTTTAATCAATTAAAAGCACTTTTTGAAGAATCCGATGTCATGAGTCATGTGTTTCAAATCAAACAAGAAATCGATGCATTATCATCCTACATTCAATCCTTTGAAGCCATGCGTGAAACGATGTCAAGTTTTTATTATGAACTTGATGATATGAAATCCACCATTTTATCTGAAATGGAGTCGCTTGATTTTGATCCTAACGAATTTGAAACGCTTCAACAAAGAGAATTTGAACTGATTAAAATGCAACAGAAATATCAAAAATCCATTCCAGAACTCATACAATACTTAGAAGCTCTTAAACTTGATATGGAAACCTTTGATAACTATGATGACTTAATCAAATTATTAGATCAAGACATTGAAAAAAAGGTCTCGATTGTTTTAAAAGAAGCAAAAGCATTATCAGCGCATCGCCAAAAAATCGCACAAATCATTATGAAAGCACTGATTGAAAGATTATTAGAGCTTGATTTAGCACATGTATCCTTTGACATTCAACTTCATCCAACAGAAGACATGTTAGAAACTGGTATGGATGATGTCTTATTTTATATTTCTTTAAATGAAGGTGAACCACTCAAACCGTTCCATAAAGTTGCGTCAGGTGGAGAACGTTCTCGTTTTATGTTTGCGTTTAAAGCACTTCAAGCACTTTATCAAGGTGTATCCATGTTAATTTTAGATGAAATTGATACAGGTATTAGTGGTAAAACGGCGTCTAAAGTCGCAAACCAAATGGCAAAATTAAGTGCGTCCATGCAAGTCATCGTGATCACCCATGTGCCCCAGGTTGCTGCAAAATCGCATACGCAACTTAAAGTTTATAAGAAGACCATAGATGGTCGTATTCAAACATTTGTAGAAACCTTAGATATCGATGCACGTATTAAAGAAATTGCTTCCATGTTATCCGATGAAACGATGAGTACGTATGCGATTGAACAAGCAAAAATGCTTTTAATGCAAAAAAAAAACAAGCCTTAAGCTTGTCCACTGATAATCGCAACGATGAAACTTAGTAAAACGCCACCGACCATGCCAACGAATAACGTCCAAATAAGGAGTTTACCCCACCATGTTTCAAAAGGCATTTTATAATGTTTTTTCTCTTCAGGTTGATGATTTGTGATTGATTTATTTTTAGCCATATGCTTCACCTCAAATTCACTTATTATTATACAACAAACCATACAAAAGTGAAAGTTTAATGATGAAAAACAAAACAAAAGTTATCTTTCATATTGATCTTAATGCATTTTATGCAAGTTGCCAACTCATTGAAGACCCCTATTTAAAAGGGAAAGCCTTTATCGTTGGCGGTAGTGCAGTAACCAAAAGAGGCGTTGTTTTAACGGCCTCTTATGAAGCGCGCAAATATGGTATTCGAAGTGGCATGAACGTCAAAGATGCTTTTGATTTATATCCTCATGTTCTCGTTGCACCAACAACATTTGATCTTTATAAAAAACATTCAAAACGATTCTTTGACTATTTAAAAACCTGGACACCTCTGATGATGAAAGCATCGATTGATGAGGCGTATTTAGATATGACGCATCATGACAATCCAGTGGAAGTGGCAAACATCATTCAAAAAACATTGTATGAAGACTTTCAATTACCAAATTCTATTGGCATTGCACCGACACTATTTTTAGCTAAAATGGCCTCAGACATTAAAAAACCATTAGGCATCACAATCTTAAGAAAAAGAGATGTCGTTGATAAGTTATTTCCTTTACCCATTGATGACTTATATGGTTTAGGACGTAAAACATATCCTAAACTCATTGAAGAAGGAATATTAACCATCGGCGATTTCACACTTAAAAAAAATCATGAAAAAATATTAAACTATATGTCTGAAGAGCATTATCAAAGTTTTTTACTACATCTTTATGGCAATTCAACCAATATTATTGATAATGAATACGTAAAGCCAAAATCCATTTCACAAGAAACGACTTTAAATTATGATATTGATATTGAAGAGATGATCATTGAATTCATGGAACCATTAATTGATGACATCGTTGAAAAACTGATTAAGCATCAACTATTTGCAAAAACCATTGGTTATAAACTCAAAACAAATACCTTTAAACTTCAGACCAAATCATATACACTGCTGAAACCAACACAAGATCTTAATGAAATTAAAGAAGCAATCAAAGATTTATTTATCAAACATTATGATCATACACCGATTCGTTTGATTGGCGTATATGTTTCAAACTTAGATGAGGATCATACGCCATTTAATTTGTTTACGTATCATTTGTTTCATCAACATCCTTAAGCAATCATAGTTGTGGTATAATCTTTTTGGTGATTATATGTATGAACAATATTTAGAACAACTTGGTTTTAAAGACTTCACGCCCATCCAAAAGGCGTCTTTTTTTGCTTATCAAAAGAAAACCAACATTGTTGGTGTTGCACCAACTGGAACTGGAAAAACCCTTGCTTATGGGATTCCAGTGATTGAGCATATTAAATCAAATTTAGCCGATGTTCAGGTGATCATCTTACTTCCAACTCAAGAACTCATTCATCAAGTGCACCATATGCTAGAGTCACTTAGACCAACCATCAAAATTAAAAAAGTCATTGGTCAGGATTACGAACAAACCCTTCATAAAGTCGTTTCTCATCCACCACATGTTTTAATTACAACTCCTCATAAATTACTTGCTTTAATTGAAACGTATCATTTATCAACGAAGTTTGTCAAAGATATTATTTTTGATGAAGCAGATATGTTTTTTGAAACCGATTTTTTAACAGATATCGAAAAAGTATTAAGAAAAACAAATTACGAACGCTTGCATTTATATTCAGCATCCTTATCGAATACAATGAAACCCGTCATTAATAAATATTTTGGAAATTATCAACTTGTTTCTGAGACAAAAGCATTGACGCCTAAAATTGAGTATTACGCAATTGAAGCATCTATTGATCAAAAATTAGAACAACTTAAACATATCGTTACACAAATTAAACCGTATTTAGGTCTTATTTTTGTCTCAAAAAAAGAAGACATCGAAGCGATTGAAATGGCTTTAGGGAATGTCACAAAAGTCATATCCATTTCTTCTAAAGATACTGCAAAACTTCGACTTCAAAAAATGAAGCGTATTCAAGCATTAGAGTTTGAATGGGTTGTCACTTCAGATGTTATGGCACGTGGTATTGATTTGACTGTCTCACATGTCATCAGTTATGATATTCCTAGACCACTCAGTTTTTGGATGCATCGTGTTGGTCGAACTGGACGAATGGGTCAATCAGGGATTGCTATTACGCTTTATCATCAAAGAGAAAGAGAATCTATTGTCAAACTCATTGATCAAGGTTATCCACTTAAAAAAGCAACTGTTAAAAAAGGTGAAATCGTACTAAGACGAATTAGAAAACAAGAAGAGCAAGTCGTGATGACACATAAAAAGCCAAAACAAGTAAAACCAAATTATAAGAAAAAGATGAGAGCATTAAGAGGTAAAAAATGATGAAACTAGGATCTCACGTTGGTCTATCAGGACCAGATATGTATTTAGGTGCCGTTAAAGAAGCATTATCATATGGTGCATCTGCCATGATGGTCTATACGGGTGCGCCTCAAAATACCATTCGTAAATCCATGGATCAATTTTTAATTGAAGAAGCATATGCGCATATGAAAGCGCACGGCTTTGATCAAAACAATGTTGTTGTTCATGCGCCATATATTATTAACCTCGCGAATCCTGATGAAGAAAAACGTGCGTTTGCAAAATCCTTTCTCACAAAAGAAGTGATTCGAACACACGCTTTAGGTGTTAAAGACATGGTATTACATCCTGGATCTGCTGTTGGTAAAGACCGTGAACAAGCAAAAAAATGGATTGCAGAAGGCTTACTTGAAGTCTTTGAAAATACAAAAGATTTAGATGTCCGTATTGCACTTGAAACCATGGCTGGTAAAGGTAATGAAGTTGGAAAAACCTTTGAAGAATTAAGAGATATTATTATACTTGCCAATCATCACAAGCGTATTAGTATATGTTTGGATACATGCCACACCCATGATGCTGGTTATGACATTAAAAACGATTTTAAAGGTGTCAAAAAAGCATTTAGTGACATCATTGGATTAGACCGTTTAAAAGTTTTGCATATTAATGATTCAAAAAATGAGCTTGGTGCAGCTAAAGACCGTCATGAAAATTTAGGATTTGGGTTTATTGGCTTTGATGCATTATTAGATGTTTTATATGATGACGATTTTAAAGACATCATTAAAATTCTTGAAACGCCTTATGTCAATGAGCAAGCACCATACAAATTAGAAATAGAAGCGATTAAAAACAAAACAATGAATCCTGATTTAAAAACATTTCTTGAATCTAAATAAAAAAAGCACTTTGTGCTTTTTTTTATTCTTCATTCATAACTTTATCATATAAATGGATATAATTTTCAGCCATATCATCTAAATGTGAAGTGACTTGCATAGCATGGGTGATTTTTTCATGAAACAAAGGGTTTTTCTCATAATAATAAGAAATAGCCTCTAAAAAAACATCTTGAAATTCTTGATCATCGTAATTGATAAATGTAAATCCGTTATGTTTTGGGCCCTTACTAAAAACAGTATCTTTAAGTCCACCCGTTTCTCTTACAATTGGAAGTGACCCATAACGCATGGCAATTAAATGATTGAGTCCTGAAGGTTCAAATAAACTTGGAAGTAAAAAGAAATCAGAAGCAGCATATGCTTTTTCAGAAAATGTTTGATCAAATCCTTCAAAAAAGTGCACATGATCTTTATATTTTCGTTCTAATTCTTTAAAATATGCTTCATATTTTGCTTCACCTTCTCCAACAATTACTAAATTAATGGAGGCGTTTGAAAGTGCTTCTTCAAGAGATGACTTCATAATATCAATCCCTTTTTGACGACCTAGGCGACCATTAAATAGCATCAATGGAAGTGTGTCATCTTTTAAACCGAGTGATTCTAAAAATTTAGTTTTGTTAAAAGCTTTACCTTTTTCATACGTATCTAAATCATAGTTAATATGAAGTGTTTTAGATGTTGTAGGATCATATAAATGATGGTCAAAACCATTTAAAATACCTTCTAAATGATCTTGTCTTGCCTTAAGTGCGCTATCTAAATCAAAGCCATAAAAACGTAATAAAATTTCTTGTTTATAAGTTCTAGAGACAGTATTTATATAATTTGCACGCATGATCCCAGTTTTTAAGAAATTAATATGACCGTTAAGAATATACGTAAAGTTTTTATACGGTAAATACGTTTCAAATTGACGATCAAATTGTCCTTGACGTTCTAAATTATGAATGGTTAGTAAGGTTTTGATATTTTCATAAAATGGATCAAGTGGACGAAACATCGAATCTAATAAAAATGGAATAAACGATGTATGCCAGTCATTAATATGTATTAGATCAACAGGATGCCCTAAATCTTTTAAAATCGATAACACACAGACATTAAACATGACAAATGTTAAAAAGGTTTCATTTGGATCAAGTGCCGAGAGTAAACTATTTTTTACAAAGATGTAATCATGGTTTTCAAAGGTATATGTATAATACGAGGTTTCTATACTTTCTTGACCAAACTGAATGGTTTTCGTTTTAAAAAGTTGATACGCATTTTGAAATCCATCATCTTCATAAAGAGGTAAAATGGTTTTTATTTGAAGCCCTTTTTGACTTAGTGTCTTTGGTAGAGACGCGGATATATCTGCAAGTCCACCGTGTTTTTGAAACGGATAAACTTCAGATGATACAAAAATGATGTTCATAATTGACTCCTTAATTTATTATACTATAAATACTAACATTGTGAATGGCTTGTTTTTATGCTACAATAATGACGTTAAATATGTGAGGTCAAAAATGAAAAGAATAGCAATTGTTGGACTCCAATGGGGCGATGAAGGAAAAGGAAAAATGACAGATGTGCTTGCGAAACAAGCAGATCTGATTGTTCGTTATCAAGGTGGAGATAATGCAGGACACACAGTGAAATTTGATACGTATACGTATGACTTACATATATTACCTTCAGGTGTGATTCATCCACATGTGATTTCTATTTTAGGACCAGGGATGGTCATTAATTTAGAAACACTTTTTAATGAGAAAAAACCATTTCCACATGCAACCATTAAAGTTTCTAATCGTGCACATTTAATTCTTCCTTTTCATAAGACATTAGATGCCAAAAAAGAAGAGACGCAGCACATCGGTACAACAAAAAGAGGCATTGGACCTACATATAGCGATAAAATTAACAGACAAGGATTACGTGTTGCCTCCCTTTTAAATAAAAATCGATTTATTCATGAAGCCAATGCACTTGCAGCGTTACATCAAATAGATTTTGATGCAAAGGCATATTATGAGTTACATGAAAAAGAGATTATTGCGTTATTACCCCATATCATTGATGTTTCAAAACATTTAGATGTTGCCATCAAAGACGGTAAAACGGTGATGTTTGAAGGCGCACAAGGCGTGATGCTTGATATTTCTCACGGAACATATCCTTATGTCACATCATCATCCCCTTCTGTCTCTGGTATCCCTTCACAAGTAGGGATGGCACCATGGTTACTTGAAGGTGCACTTGGGATTGTAAAAGCTTATTCAACACGTGTTGGTGAAGGTCCCTTTCCAACTGAAATTCATACTGAACTTGCGCATCAAATAAGAGAAGTTGCACATGAATATGGTGTCACAACAGGAAGACCTAGACGTATTGGTTATTTAGACTTAATTTCTTTAAAACATGCCGTAAGAGTAAGCGGCATCACACACCTTGCGATTACCTTACTTGATGTAATTTCCGAAATGGATGAGATCAAAGTATGTAAAGCTTACGAACTCGATGGAAATATCATCGATGAAGTACCTGCACACATTGATGATTTATCTCGGGTGATTCCAATTTATGATAGCCTACCTTCATTTAAAGAAGATATTTCAAAAATTACTTCATATAAGGATTTACCTGAACCTGCAAAAGCATATATAAGTTATATTGAAAAAGCACTTCATGCAAAAATTGCATATGTTTCAGTAGGACCAAAACGTGAACAAACAATTCAATTAGAAAATATATGGGAGGCATCACGTGATTGAACGTTACCAAAGTCAACCAATGAAAACTATTTTTTCATTAGAAAATCGCTATGAAAAGATGTTAAAAGTGGAAGTCGCTTCCATTGAAGCGCTTCATAAGCGTGGAAAAATCAACGAAGCTATTAAAGAAGAATTATTAAGTGGACACGTTAAACTGAGTGATATTTTAGAACGTGAACAAATACTGAAACATGATGTATTAGCTTTTGTTGAAAGTATGATGGCGCAATTTAATGATGCAAAACGCTACTTTCATTACGGATTAACTTCAACAGATGTTGTTGATAGTGCACAATCACTGATTATAAAAGATGCATCACTTCTTATTGATACTCATATTAGAGAATTATTAAATACAATATTAGACCATGCTAAAAAATACCAAAAGACACCAATGATGGCAAGAACGCATGGCATGTATGCGGAAATGTCAACTTTAGGATTACGATACTTACGATTTTATGAAGATTTAAACCGATCTTATAAACGTTTTAATCAATCACTTAAAGATGTTTTACAAGTTAAATTAAGTGGCGCTGTTGGCCATTATTCCATTTTACCGATAGAACATGAGCGACTCGTTGCAGACATTTTAGAATTAGATGTTCAAAAACTATCGACACAAGTGCTTGCTCGTGATAAACATGCTTCAATGATAAGTCACATGTCTATATTAGGATCTGTGATTGAAGATTTTGTGTTAGATATTCGCTTATTATCAAGATCAGATGTCAAAGAAGTATCCGAAGGTTTTTCAACCAAACAAAAAGGCTCTTCAGCAATGCCACATAAAAAAAATCCAATTACAAGTGAAAACTTAACAGGATTATCAAGAATGTTACGTGGGTATGTCACAATGGCCATGGAAAATATAGCGTTGTGGCATGAGAGAGACATTTCACATTCCTCCGTTGAACGTGTGATGTTTGAAGATTGCTTTAGTGTATTAGAGACAATGATTATCAAAACGAATGGTTTGATTCAAGATTTAGTCGTTTTTGATGATCATATGCAACTTCATATTGATCAAACCTATCAAACGACATTTTCACAAAGACTCTTACATCAATGTATTGATGCACATTTAGATCGTATAGAAAGTTATGAACATATTCAAAAAGCTTCTTTTGAAGCGATTCAAAACAAAATACCATTACGTGAAATAATTACTAAAAATCATTTTTTTAAGCCACTTCACAATCATTTGAATGACATTTTTAGTCAAGAGAGTTATCTCTTACATTTAGTTCAAGTTTTTAATGATTTATACCCTAAAAAATAAGGCTTCATGCTATAATATAAAAGAATATATTGGAGGTTATTTATGGCAAAGCATTACAATACAGTCACACCAAAAGTTCCAAAGGAAGTACTCATTGGTTTTGGTGTTGTCCTTGCAGTTGTTTTAAGTTTATTTTTACTGACTTTACGCTCAAATGAGCAACGCATTTATGATATTTACGAAGAAGTTGGTGCAGAATTAAGTTCAGACCATCCTTTTTATGAAGTATCTTTTAATGGTTCACTTTTTAATGAAAGTTTAGAATCACGAATT
>JAURNN010000035.1 GCA_030830185.1 Bacillota bacterium
AGGTTGTTTTAGCCTTTTCTTCTTAGCATACTCTCTCATTAACATAAGAGTTCTTTCCTTCTTCTTCTCGGGCATATTGTGATACCGTTCTAGATTCTGCTTAGCCAACTTTTCACGATTCTTTTCTCTGTATTTAGCCTGTGCACGTTTAATACATTCTTTGTACTTTTTATAATACTCTGGACTATAAACGTTATTTTTCTTCTCTGTTTTAATTGACATTTTTATATACATATTACCATGTCTTTAAATAGTCTTTTATATATAAAAATGATATTTAAAGATATGTACATTTATATATAAAAATGCAAATGATTACTACTATCGATGAAATTCTTAATTATACTAAAACTCGTAATGTATACCATACACACGTATCAATGGGTGCATATAAGGCAAAACACTCATTCTCTAAAAATGATCTAGAATTGTTTTGGAAATCTTACAATCCAGAGAGAGATAATATCTGCCTCGCGGAAAAACCAAATGATTATACTCCTGTTATTGTAGATATTGATATCAAGCGGGCATTGCCATTAACACAACTTAACGGAGGAAATGTCCGTACCAATAAACACGTTTTAGAGGTTGTACGTACTTACCAACAAGTATTATCACGAGTTGTAAATGAACTTAAACCAGTCGATTTAACGTGTGTTTTTCTTGATAAAGCGCCTTATGAAATAACTCAACAACAGACTACCTACAGAAAAGAAGGGTTTCACCTACATTTCCCATATCTTTTTTTGAATAAATTTGAGCAAAAAATTCATCTTCTACCGCGTGTAAAACAAATCATCAAAGAAAAACAAACATTCAAAGACCTCGGTTTTGATGATAGTTCAATATTGATAGACGATATTACATCTAATGCTTGGTTGATATACGGAGCCTCAAAAGACGAAAACATGGATCCGTACAAAGTAGCCAAAGTTTTCGATTCAAATGCAAAAGAAATATCGCTAACCGATGGCTTGTTAAGGTATCCTATTGAAGATATTCAAGATAAAAAAATAAAACTAAAATCAAACAATCTATCACATTATCTACCAAAGATTTTAAGTATTATTCCACTATTCAGATCAGATAGTGTTATCAAAGAACTAAAATCAGGTCTTGTTAATGTAAATAAAGAAGAATACAAATCATCAAAGATAAATAAATCAAAATCAACATCAACCAAAAAAGAAGTAGTCGAGCAAGCAAAAAATCTTCTCAAAATGCTTAACGATGAAAGAGCCGATTCGCACTCTGATTGGATGAAAGTGGGATGGATATTGTATAACATAACCAGTGGCTCAGATGAAGGGTTCCAACTTTGGGATAAGTTTTCTTCTCGTTCAACTAAATACTCTCAGGATGTTTGTGAATACAAATGGAGCCGAATGAAGGAAGGTGATCTTAGCATTGGAACACTTCATTATTACGCTAAGCAGGATAACAAAAATGCTTATCTGGAGTTTATAAGAGAATCCAACAAAAACATAATATACGACTCTCTAAACGGGTCTCATTATGATCTTGCTAAGATATTCCACAAAGTTTACGCTAAAAACAACGTGAAAATTACATCAAAAAAAGATCTGACATGTTTCATTTGGAATGAAAAACAAAAACTATGGGTTGATGATGGAATGGAGACCTTATGTAAAATTATAAGTGAAATTCTTCATCCAATATATTCAAAAATGGGACAAGAATTACTATTAAAACTTTCATCAAGTACAAACAAAGGTGACGCAGCGATGTTTAATGCACGTTTAAAACAAATACAGAAAATGATGGGTAATGTAAAATCATCTCCATATATTCGTAATGTTGCTAAAGCCTATGCTGGATATGAAATAGACAAAGATTTTGAAACGAAAGTGATCAATCGGAAACCAAATGAAATTCCAATAAAGAATGGAAAAGTCATTGATCTTATTACATTACAGGTCAGAGATCGTTGCTTTACAGACTACTGGAGTTTTGAATGCAATGTTAACTTCTTAGGGGAGAAGGCAGATTTGTCTGTTGTAGAACGATTTTTCAGTGATATATCATGTGGATCTAAAGATCTTGTTGATTATCACAGACGATTATGGGGATATATGCTGACAGGTGAAATAAGTGATAGATCGTTACACATATTCTGGGGTAATGGCTGTAATGGCAAGAGTTCCGTAATTAACATATTTAGTGCTATCACAGGGGATTTCAGTTCAGCATTATCAGAAGATGTTATGTTGAAAAAATCCAGTAGGGGTGCTAATCCTGAATTGATGCCATTGTTAACTGCACGATGTGGTGCGTTACCAGAATCAGATAAGAAAGAAGAACTTAATAGTAAGCGGGTTAAAAGTATAACAGGCGATGATGTTATCACAGCTAGACATCTTTACGGTCATAATGTGAGTTTCAAGACACAATGCAAACCCATATGGGCTACCAATCACAAGCCAAAAATTAATATAGATGACCAAGCGATATTGGATCGTTTAAAACTTATCCCGTTTTTGGCTAGATTTGACAAGACAAAAGAAAACACCGACTATATTAAAGATTTACAGGAGAACAAACTTGATGAGTTCTTTACTTGGTTCTGTATGGGAGCGTATGATTGGTATGATGGAAATGAGTTGATTCCATGTAGAGAAATGATGTTTGAGATGAATAAATATATTTCAGAGAACGATGTTGTGGCTGAATTTATTGCTGATACATATGAACTTATTACAAAACAAGAATATTGTAAATTACTGAAAGAAGAGAAAAAGAAATGGGTCTTAGATAGATCTAATATATATTCAGATTTTTACTGTTGGGTAACTGATAACAATAGGAAGGAAGATATGATCGGTAAAAAAGATTTCTATAAACAGATAGACAAAAAACTTAGTCCAATACAAAATAAACAACTTAAGATTAGAAGAGGGTTTTTAGTTAAAAAGAAAGACTCTGAAGATGACACCTTTGGATGTTTATCGGATCAAGAAATACCTCCTCATAACAAAGGGTTTATATTGTAATATACATTTACGTTTCTATTATATATAATATATTATATTTATATTATATTCTTGGGAGACAAGAGAAAAAGTCTCCCTATTTATAAAGTAAAAAAAAGAAGGTGAAATAAGGTAAAAAAAGTTGGAGACAAAGAAGACAAGTTTTGAGAAAAAAAAAGTTTGTATAAACGAAATGAATTTAATATAGAGAATTACAAAAATAAAACTTGTCTTATTTGTCTCCGTTTTTATCCCCTTGTCTTCACCTTCCTTTTC
>JAURNN010000036.1 GCA_030830185.1 Bacillota bacterium
ATGGATGATGTTGGTTTAACGAAAACATGAATGACTAATGGATTCCCATTAGAAATGCCTCCAGTCACACCACCGCTATGGTTGGTTTTTGTTGTTCCTAAATCATCTATAATCACATCGTTAAAAGCACTGCCTTTTGCTTCTAATAAATCAAGCGTATCTCCAAAGCTTACAAGCTTCACCGCTGGAATTGACATGAGAAGTTGGGTGATGATTGCATCTAATTTATAAAACATCGGTTCACCGAGTCCTACGGGAACATGATCGATGGTAAGTTTAATCATCCCACCAACAGAGTCTCCTTCTTCGCCGATTGACGTTAAATACGCGTCAAATTCATTAGGATCTTTACATGCTCCTAATGAAACAAGCTCATGTTTCATCGTAAAAGGAATCATCATTTTAGCAACTGAACCCGCTGCAACAAGGGCTGCTGTTAATCGTCCTGAAAAACGACCTCCACCTCTGTAGTCATGAAATCCATTATACTTTTTCATAGCAACAAAATCGGCATGACCAGGTCTAGGATGTGTTTTTAAATGTTCGTAATCTTTTGAAATGACATCTTTATTTTCAATCATGATATGAACAGGTGACCCAGTAGCAACTCCAGAAAATACACCTGATGTGATCTTAAAATCATCTTTTTCTTGTCTTGCTGTTGTTCCTATTGCACCCGGACGTCTTAATGTTAAATCGTCTTGAATGCGTTTTTCATCAATTTTAGTACCAGGTAACACACCATCAACAACAACACCAATCGCATCTTGATGGGATTCACCATATAATGTCACTTGAAATATTTTTCCAAAAGTATTCATTTATAATACTCCTTTCATCTTTTCAACGAGGATTTCTACATGTTTGATTTTTTGATTTAAAAATAATTCAAAACTTTGTATCGCTTGAAAAATTAACATGAGTTTTCCATCATAAGCATGTTTACCTAATGACATCACATTCGTTTCTTGATGATACATCAAATCAATGACTACTTCAGGTTGACACCCTTGGTCTTTTAAACGAGAGATGAATACCTCATCAAAATCATGACTTGTTGCTTGAATGATGATGTTACATTTAAGAAGTGCATCATCGCTATAATTCTTTTCAATTGGTGAAATAGACTCTTTAAGTGAGTTTGACCTTTTGAATATGGTAGGTGTGATGAGTTGATTTTGACATACATGATACACGGATTTTGCAGCACCACCATTTCCTAAAATACAGATATGTTGATGGTTTAAGATAATAGAAGCATGTCTTAGTAATTGGTAAAACCCATAAGCATCGGTGTTATCTCCGATCACTTTTTGATCCCTTACATAAATAGTATTGACGGATCCAATTTTTTTAGCAGTTTCTGTGAGTTCATCACAAAAATCCATCACAACTTCTTTGTAGGGTTTCGTAACTTGAAGTCCATCTAGTAAGCCCTCTTTAAGAAGCAGAATATAGTTGTTGATTTCATCTTTTTCAATATCAAAAAGGTCATAAGAAAGTTCAATTCCTGTATGTTCTTTTATGAGTTTAAAGATCATTGGTGACTTACTATAACTAATATCTTTTCCTAATAATCCAAATTTCATTTTTGATAATCCTTAGAAACACGCATGAGTGTCTCAAAAAGTTCTATGATATAAGGCTCAAGCGTTTTATTGTGAAGCTGGTCTTTGACACGTGAAAACACAATCGCTTCTCTATTGGTATCTAAGACATGGATATGATTGTGTTTTTTTAACTCCCCAATGTCTTTTACAAGCGCCATGCGTGATTCAAACAGTGCAATGATTTGATCATCAATAGCATCAATTTTTGATCTTAACGTTTCAAGATTCATGAATATGTCCTCCTAAAGACTTGAATACATCATAAAATTCAGGATATGATTTTCTAACTGCTTCTGCTTGCGTTAATGTAATAGTTCCCTCTGCTCGTATGGAAGCGATAGCGATTGCCATTGCGATGCGGTGATCATCTTCACTCGATAGGATGATATTACCTTTAAATGAACGAACGCCTTCAATTTCTAATATATGATTTTCATATATGGTTTTCACGCCTAATTGATTAAGAATATGAAGCATAGTTTGAAGTCGATCAGATTCTTTATACTTGAGTCTTTCAACATTAGAAAACCGAGTTTTTCCTTTTGATAATGCTGCAAGTATCATAAGGATTGGTCCTAAATCAGGAATGTCTTTTAAATCGATGTGAATACCTGAAGTATCCGATGGTGATGAGAAAATCCCTTCTTCAAACCATGTGAGATTCCCACCCATTTCAAGAAGAATATCAATGATTTTTTGATCACCTTGTTTAGAATGTGGTTGGATTCCTTTTACATAAATCTGTTTTCCAATAAGACCTGCGACTAAAAAAAATGCTGCTTGTGAGTAATCACCCTCAATCGTGATTGAAGAAGCTTGATACTGTTGACCTTGAGTAATGAGATAAGAATTGTTATGTTTCGTTACTACAACACCAAAATGTTTCATGACGTCAATCGTCATCTCGATATAAGATTCTGATGTGATTTCATTCATCACCTTGATTTCAACATCTTTATTTAAAAGCGGACTCATCATTAATAACCCTGATATAAATTGGGAGCTTTTAGAACCATCGACATGAAAGATTTGTTCTTTGATGGGACCACTCACTTCAATTTGTTCATGATTGAGCCGCTTCAATTGATTTTCAAATAATGTTTCATAAACATCTAATGGACGTTCAAATAACCTTTTAATACCACTAAAAATTACACGATCAAATAACGCCATCGCAATTGGAATGAGCATACGAAGTGTTGACCCTGACGCGTAACAATGAATCGGTGTTTGATCATATATCCACTGTTCTGTCTCTACAACATGATTGTTTATGGTGACGCCAAAATGTTTCAAAGCTTCTTGAGTAGCATATACATCTTCAGAATATGGCATATTGATGATTTGAGAGCACCCTTTTGCAAGACTTGAAACAATAAGTGCACGATGTGCATACGATTTAGAGGTAATAATTTCAAGTTCACCTGTCAGTGGTGTTGGTTTAAATACAAGTGTTTTCATAATCGGTGAATAACAGGTATACCGATATCTTTAATACAAACAAATCGTAACCCATCTTTCCGTTGTTTTTTATCCATACGCATATACGTTTCATAAACAGAAACATCTTCAATGTTAACATCTAATAACTGATACTTATGAAGGATATGACGTACCTCATCTTTTAAATATGGTGATGTGATATTGAGCTCAATTCCTTTTTCTATCGCATATAACATGCCATGACTAATGGCTTCACCATGTTTGATACCTTTATAGTTCGTGTGTTTTTCAATAGCATGTCCAAGTGTATGACCAAAATTTAAAAACATACGTTCATTGTTTTCAAAAGGGTCTTTTTTTA
Source organism: Bacillota bacterium (assembly GCA_030830185.1). Lineage (GTDB taxonomy): Bacteria > Bacillota_I > Bacilli_A > Acholeplasmatales > Acholeplasmataceae > UBA8290. The sequence continues at coordinate 3,415 of JAURNN010000036.1, forward strand.
CAATATCTATTTTGACTTTTAAAGCTTTAGAAATCACTTCAATACGATCATGATCGTTTAGTTTTAATAATTCAAACAAGGTTTTATCTCCAATAAGAGCAGCTTTTATGATCTCGGCATACCCATTATTAAGTTCTCTTTTTGATAATGTCGTTAAAAACTTTAAATGAATAAATACATATGTTGGTTCATAAAATTGACCAATTAAGTTTTTACCTTGTTTTGTATTAATCCCTACTTTAGAGCCAATTGAACTATCTACCATCGAAAGAAGGGTGGTTGGAACTTGGATCAAATCAATTCCGCGTAGTAAGGTAGATGCAACAAACCCTGTAAGGTCACCGACAACACCACCACCTAACGCAACAATGACATCATCTCTTTTGATATGTTGACTTAAAAAGTCATCACACACCTTTTCATACGTTTCAAGGGATTTTGACGTTTCGCCAGGTTGAATGATATGTATATAAACGTCAAATTTCTTTTTTAAACGCATGAAAACATCGTTATGTAAGTCATATACATGTGTATCTGAAACAACAAAAACACGTGAATACTCACGTAACTTTTCATAAAGAGGTAAAAAATCTCCTTTAGAAAGTTGAATGTCATAATTGAGATCATGAAGGGTCATGTTCAAATGCCTTTCTTTTTTCACGAGATGTTTTAAGTAGCTCCTCTAATGTTTTGGTATCTTGATTGATAATTGCATCTTCGATTTTTAAAAGTTGTTCTTTAAATTTTTGAATTGCCTCTAATAAATATGTTTGATTACTTAAAAAAAGTTCCGACCAAAGGGTTTCGTTAATATGAGCAATACGAGTTAAATCTCTAAATGAGTCACCAGTAAACTCACGTGAAACATCTTCATGTCCAAGCATCAAACTTACCGCGATGACGTGTGTAAGTTGAGAAGTGTATGCAATCATTTGATCATGTTTTTCTGCAGATATTTTAGTGATGGTTTTAAATCCTAATTGTTTTCCGATAATTTCTAAAAGTTCATAATCTGAGAGGGTTGCACGATTGGATTCAATAATTAAAAAGTGATTGTTTAAAAACATATTTGGATCTCTAAAATCATATCCTTTTTTAGCACGTCCAGCCATAGGGTGATGAGAAACAAAATGAATATCTTCTCTTATTACTGCTTCAATTTGAGAAACGATCGTTTCTTTTACACCTGAAATATCAGTTAAAAGCACCCCTTTTTTAAAAAGGTGAAGGTGATCTTTCACAAAAGTAACATTTTGCTTAGGATACATAGCTAAAATAACAACATCAGCGAGTGTTAGTAGTGACAAATTCGAAGTTTCTAAA
>JAURNN010000037.1 GCA_030830185.1 Bacillota bacterium
AACGCTTCTTCAACTGTTTTTACATCTTGATTGATGTATTTTTTCACTTCTTCTTTAGGATCATCATCTGATAAATACATAAAGAAATTAGAAAGTCCTTGAAGACCTTTCGCGATTGCTTCAGTTGCTTTCGTTTTTTTCTTTTCTTTAAATGGACGATAAAAATCTTCTACATCCACAAGTTTTTCAGCTTTTAAAATCGATTGTTTTAAATCGTCAGTAAGCATGCCTTTTTCATCGATCAAACGAATCACATCTTCTTTTCTTTCAAATAGATTTTTTTGATACGACCATGTTTGATGGATTAAAAAGATTTGTTCTTCATCAAGTCCACCAGTGACTTCTTTACGGTATCTTGAAATAAAAGGAATGGTATTCCCTTCATCTAATAAGTTTAATACAGTTTGAATTTGTTTTTCAAAAATGTTTGTTGCTTCTTTAATTTGCTTAATAATGATTGGATGCATCGTTTCTCCTAAATAAAAAAGGCTGCGCCTTTTTTATACTAAATTTTCTAAACTTTTCAAAATGTTTGTTGTATCTGACCAAACGGTATCAAAATAACTTTCTTCTACTTCGCTATAGTCAACATAAAAGGTAATGAGTGATTGGGGTGATGATTGAGGAACACCTAATGATAATACTGACTGCAATGTAAACACATCTGTATTTTGTGGATCATCTAGATCTAATAATAAAAGATTTTCTAAAAGGAGTGCCTCTTCGTTATCGTTAAAAAATGTGAGTAATGCTTCTTCTAGTTCTCCAGATCTGTAAAACAATAAATAAAGGGGGTTTTCAGCATCTGAAGACATTAAGATATTATAAATTTCTCTATCTGTTTCGTCTTCTGTTTGAAAATAGGTGAAATCTCCAAATGAGCCTGTTCCGTTATCTCCAATAATATAATTTAGATCACTAGAAACAATGTGCGTGTAACCTTCTAGCGGTAATAGCATTTCTTCTTCGTTATCTAATGTTGCGATGACAACAATCGTTACAATGATTGCAACGGTTATTAAGATGACTGCAACACCAATACGCATTAATAAAAGCTCCCCTTTTGAAAGTGGGCGTTGTCTCATATTTGTGTCTTTTGCGCCTTGTTTTTTTAATTGTGGTTGACTCATAATGACTCCTTATTCTCAATAACAATAAATGCTGCTGCATAGCTTTCGGTGTGTGTAATAGATACACTCACAATATCCTTATCTGTAAAAAAAGCAGATTCTACATACGGTCTTCCTGATGGTTCATGTAAAATCGAAAAGTCTTTATAGTTGGTATTGCCTGGTCCGACTGCAACTGCTTTAAAGATGGCTTCTTTCGCTGCAAATCGTCCACCAATAAACTCTAACTTCACTTGTTCGTGAGCAAGATTTTGATATTCTTTCATTTCTTTTTCTGATAAAATGCGTTCAATAAAACGATCTGAAAGTAATTCTTTAATACGTTCTAGCTCGACTAAGTCGATGCCAACACCTTTAATCATAGGGGTGATCCCTCCCTTAATGCTTGCGCAATATGTTTGATTTTTGCTAATCTATGATTTAAGCCTGATTTAGAAATCGGTTCATCATAGAGTGCTTCATACTGTTCAGTTAATTCTCTTAAATTGAATTCTGGATATGTAACTCTTAAATTCATCACACGTTTTATTTTTTCATCGATAAGTATATTATAACTTGAAATAAAGGTAATTTCATCAATTATTTTTGAAGCTGCTTCATAAACTTTTTTCTCGTTTGCAATTTCACAGTTCATCACACGGTTAATTGAGTTGTTAAAATCACGCTTAATTCTTGCATCTTCAAATTTAAAAACTGAGTTTTGAGCGCCAATACGCATCATAAATTCAGAAATATGTTCTGCATCTTTTAAGTATATGACGTGTTGATGTCTTCTCTTAATGATTTTAGCATTGAGTTCAAAGCGGTTCATTAAACTTTGAAGTAAAACCGAAAGATCATCACGTTCATGACTCATTTCTAAATGATACTGTGCTGTTTTAGGATCATTGACAGATCCACTGGATAAGAATGCTGCACGTAAAAAGGCAAGTTTGGTTGATTCAGAAGGCAATAGAACATCAGATGTCTCAAACAAAGGTTCCAATAATTTAATTTCTGATAAGATATCTTTTACTCTTGAATCAATTTCAATTAAGATTTGAGGTTTTTTAGTAAGTTTTTGTTGCTGTTTTTTAAGTAAAGTTGTTTCTGCTTGATACAATGTCCTAGATAACTGTAAAAAACGTTTTGCAACAGTCGGGCTATTGGTTTTAAAAATTAAAATAAGTTTTTGATCTCTTTTTGTTATGTCACCATTCATGTGCAAAAAAGCAGCGAACTCTGCAAGTTGTTCAGATGTTTCAACTGGAATTGTTACTAACTCTTCTTTGACTAGTTTGGTAAAGGACATCTAGTTTAAGGACTCCAAATATTTAAGTGCGTTTTGAGCTGCAACTGCACCATCTCCAACGGCTGTTACAACTTGACGAATTTGTTTATCGTTCACATCACCACATGATAAAATACCTGGAATTTTAGTTTCCATTTTTTCATTGACCGTAATATACCCATAGTTCGTTGTAATTCCCAAGTGTTTGACAAAATCAGTGACCGGTATCATTCCAACATATTCAAAAACACCGTCTGCTTGGATGTCAAATGTCTTTCCTTCTTTATCTTTAACAACAACACCTGTGAGTCCTTTATCATCTTTTAAAAACTTTTCAATGAGTGTTTCATAATAGACTGTCACATTTGGTTGAGCAATTAGTTTTTCGTTTGCTTTTGCTTCTGCCGTGAGTCTATTTAAGTTTTGAACGACGGTTACTGATTTTGCAAATGTTGATAAGTAGTAACCTTCTTCAACCGCAGAGTTTCCACCACCGACTACAATAACATCCTTATCACGGTAAATCGGACCGTCACATATAGCACACCAACTAATCCCGTTATAGGCAAGTTGTTCTTCATTTTCTACACCAAGTCTTCTTGGTATGTTTCCTGTTGCAATAATTACTGCTTTGGTGTCATAAGTTCCAAAATCAGTGACGACCGTTTTATGTGTTCCATGGTCTTCAAGTTTTGTGACACGTTCATATTTGACTTCAATTTCTAATTTATTCATGTGTTCAATCATGTCTGTAGCAAGTTCAATTGAACTAAATGACGTCACCCCTGGATAATTTTCAATTTCACTATAGTTGACAAGTTGTCCACCGGGAACATTCCCTTCAAAAACGGCAATGTTTAAGTTTGCACGCTTTGTATAAATACTTGCAGCAACTCCTGCAGGTCCTGCACCAATCACTAATACATCATACATAAGTTTTCTCCTAAATAATATCTTCTATTTGTAATAAATCATCGACAACATAATCTGGCATCACAGCGAGCATTTCTTTTAATCTGTGACTATAACTCACCGCACAACTCATGACACCAGCTGCTTTTGCAGCAACCATATCATTTTCATGGTCCCCAACATATACCGCTTCATCTGGATTGATACCATAAAGAGACAATCCTTTTTCAATCGGTTCTTTATCTGGTTTATGGTTTTTTACATCTTCATATCCAACTAAATGCGTGACATACTCATTCAGTCCAATTAAGGTAAGGTGTTCTCTAGCAACACGATTCATCTTTGATGTTACAACACCAATTTGAATACCTTTCGCTTTAAGAATCTCCATCAATTCCTTGGCATTTGGATAGGATTGAACATCTTTCATTAATTCTTCTGAGGTTTGTCTATAAAAACTGACAAGTTCATCCATACTTTGATCATCTCTAATATAAAGGCCAAAGGTTTCAAATAACGTATGTCCTAAAAACGAAGTAAGTGTTCTTTCATCAAGTGTGATGTCTTTAAAATATTTTTTAAAGGTAATCACAAATGTATCCATAATGATTTCAGTAGATTTTAATAATGTACCGTCTAAATCAAAAAGTACAAGTTTAATCATTTGAACCAACTTCTTGATAATAAGGAAGTTCTGGATGTCTTTTATTTTTGAGATACATCAGTAATGCCCCTCCACCTAAAAATAAAATAAGTGATAAATAAATATTTACAGGTAGTCCAAAGACACGGAGCGCATCAAATTGAGCACCACCTGTTCTAAGTGGTTCTATGATCGCACCTCTACCAAGTCCATACCACATCAAATAAAGTGCAAATAAATCACCAACTTTAAATAGCTTTTTACGTCTGATATTAATAAGAATAATAAGTCCGATTAAATTCCAGATACCTTCATATAAAAATGTAGGATGATGAAAATTCCCTGCAATAAACATTTGATCTTTTATAAATGCTGGAAGCATGTTTAAAATAAACTGAGATTCAATAATTGGACCGTAAGCTTCTTGGTTCATAAAATTTCCCCAACGTCCTACAATTTGACCAATTAAAAATCCAACGGCAACAATATCAGCAATTAACCAAAAGCTGACACCTTTTTTCTTTGTATAAAATAATACAAATAATGTAGCGAATATAACAGCGCCATGTATAGATAATCCACCATTTGTAATATTAACGATATCCATGAAAGAATCATAGTTTTTATTCGGATCAAAAAGCACATAATAAAGTCTTGCACCAATAATAGCAATTGGAACCGTCCATAGTAAGGCGTCATATAAGAAATCTGTAGATAATTCCTTTTTCTTAAATTCATCTAACGACCAGTAAACAGCGATCAGTAATCCCGATAAGATAAAGACTGCATACCAAGCAACTTGAGCAAACCCTAAGTCTAATGCAATGTTGTTATAAGGAACGCCTGTTTGTGGGAGTATTGCAAGTAATAAAATAAAAATAAAATATAAAAATGCGCCACCGTATAATCTGATCGGGTTTTTATGTCTTAAAAGAAACGCTTTGACTTGATCCATCTCATTCTCCTTTTGCTTTTTTATTGATTTTTTCAACAAAATCTTTTGCAGCATCATATCCTAAATATTTTAATTTCATGTTATCAGCAGCAGATTCTACGAGTGTTGCAACGTTTCGACCCGGCAATACTGGAATTGTTATTTTAGGAAGTTCTGTTTCAAAATACTGAACAAATTCTGTTTCAACTCCTAAACGGTCATAATGTTTTTCTTCATTCCACGCTTCAAGTTCAACAACAAGTCTAATTTTTTTATCTTCTCTAAATGCTCCTGCACCAAACATTTCAACAACATTCACAATCCCAATGCCACGTACTTCAATTAATTTTTTCGTAATGTCTGGGGCATAACCAATAATTGAGCCTGCTGTTGCTTCATATAAATCTACACGATCATCAGCAACAAGTAAGTGTCCACGCTTAATAAGCTCAAGTGCGGTTTCACTTTTACCAATCCCTGATTTTCCTGTAATCAATGTTCCAAGACCGTGTATATCAACAAGCACACCGTGAACCGTTTTTCTTGGTGCTAAAGTGGCATGTAAGAAATTATAAAGTAAGCTTGCAAGTGCGGTAGTACGATGACTGGATCTTAAAATAGCAACATCATAGGTGTGACCAAATTCATAAAACATATCGTGAATGTACACGTTTCTTGAAAAAATCATACAAGGCGGTTGTTTTTTAAACAAAGTTTCTATGCGTTGACGCATCGTTACTTCATCAAATAGTTGAAGAAAACTTGCTTCTTTAGAACCAAATAATACAATTCTTAAAGGATCATAAAAATCAAAAAAACCAGCAAGCTCAACACCTGGTCTTGCTAGTAAATCACTTTCTATTTTTTTATCTAATGCACGTGCACCATTTAAAACTTCTAGTTTTAAATCACGTACAAGATCACTTACAAATATACTCATTTTTTTATGCCTCTCATTATTTTTGTAGAAAAGCGATTTATGATCAATTGTCTCAAATTAGATCTAAAGAAAACAAAAATAAAAGTGATGCCTATTAATCCCTCTACAGATGTGATTTGAAATGATTGAAATACAGAAGCATAAAGGACAATCATCATGATAATAATGATTGAAGTTCCCATTCCAAAAGAACCCATAATGATTTGAAGTACACGTATTGATGAAGTTGTTTTAATCAAGTGTTCTGTGATGGTAAGGAATACCATACACCCCAATAACAAAGAAATCGTTGAAGAGAAAACTTGTAAATTTGTAACTTCAAATATACCCATTAATCCAATCATAATACACACGTTAATAAAAAATAATAATGTCAAGTGTATCCAAGTTTTAGGATGATAATAAAATGTGAGCGCAAGAAATATTTTTTTACTGTTTTTAAGTTGAAGTTTCATAAAGTCATTATACCAAAGATTATCCTTTAAGTCTTTAGCACTTGAGCTAAATATTGCCCTGTATAGGATTTTTTTACTTTTGCAACTTGTTCAGGTGTACCAAGTGCAATAATTTCTCCACCAGCATCACCACCATCAGGACCAAGATCAATGACGTGGTCTGCATTTTTAATGACATCTAAATTATGTTCAATAACAACCATCGTTGCCCCTTGATCAACAATACGGTGCAGCACTTCAACAAGTCTTTTGACATCGTCGGTGTGGAGTCCTGTTGTCGGTTCATCTAAAATATAAAGTGTTTGTTCAGTGATTTTTTTATAAAGTTCACTCGCGAGTTTCACACGTTGTGCTTCACCACCAGAAAGGGTTGTTGCGGATTGTCCTAATGAAATATAGCCAAGTCCAACATCGACAAGTGTTTGAAGTTTAGATTGAATTTTAGGAATCGCTTCAAAAAAATCAAGTCCTTCAGAGATCGTCATATTTAAAACATCTGCGATATGTTTCCCTTTAAATTTAATTTGTAATGTTTCATGGTTGTATCTTGATCCATGACACACTTCACATGGCACATAAACATCTGGTAGAAAATGCATCGTGATTTTTTTCATACCATCACCACTACATGCTTCACATCTTCCGCCTCTGACATTAAATGAAAAGCGTCCTTTTTGATAGCCACGCATTTTTGCTTCAACAGTTTGAGCATATAAATCACGAATATCATCAAACACACCCGTATACGTTGCAGGGTTACTTCTTGGTGTACGTCCGATTGGTGATTGGGAAATATCAATGATTTTATCAATATGTTCATATCCTGCAATAAAATCATGTTTCCCTGGTGTTTCTTTAATTTTATAGTAATGTTGTTGAAGCCCACGTAATAAAATGGTGTTAACAAGTGTGGATTTACCCGACCCTGAGACACCAGTAACAACAGTAAAGGTTGACATTGGAAAACTTACAGAAATATTTTTTAAATTGTTTTCATGTGCGTTAATTACCATTAAATCTTTTCCATTTCCTTTTCGTCTCTTTTTAGGATATGGCACAGTTAGAATGTTTTTCAAATATTTTCCTGTTAAACTTGCTTCACTATTCATCACTTCTTCAGGAGTTCCAAATGCAACCACCTCACCACCAAAATGACCTGCACCAGGACCAATATCAATTAAATAGTCTGAGGCAAGCATGGTATCGTGATCATGTTCAACAACAACTAAGGTGTTTCCCAAGTCTCTCATCTTTTTAAGCGTATTAATAAGCTTATCGTTATCTTTTTGATGCAACCCAATCGATGGTTCATCTAAGACATATAAAACACCTGTTAATTTAGAGCCAATTTGAGTTGCAAGACGTATACGTTGTGCTTCACCACCGGATAATGTTCCTGCAGCGCGAGATAACGTTAGATAATTAAGTCCAACATCTTTTAAAAACGTAAGTCTTGCAATGATTTCAGCAATCGCAAGTCTCGCAATTTGTTGTTTCTCTTTTGATAATTCTAACGTGCTAAAAAAATGAATCATATCGTCAATAGACATATCTGTAGATTGATGGATGTTTTTTTGATTGATCTTTACAGATAACGCTTGTTCATTAAGTCTTGCTCCATGACATGTTGGACATGTTGATTCTGTCATGAAGTTTTCAATCCATTCACGAATCCATTCTGAGGTTGTTTCACGGTAACGTCTCGTTAAATTATTAATGACACCTTCATAAGATTCTTTTTTCTCATGCTTTCTACCTGAAGATGAAATGAGTTTAAATTGAATGCGATCATTGGATCCGTATAAAATGATATCTTTTTGTGCTCTTGAAAGCTCTCCAATAGGCACGTTAAGCGGAATATCGTGATGCTCACATACGGTTGCTAACATTTGGGAATATAAATTATCATCATCATTGTTTTTATATGGGATAATCCCACCATCTAAAATTGCTTTCGATTCATCAACCACATACATTTCAGACACTTCAAGCTTTTGACCTAAACCATTACAAACTGGACATGCACCAATGGGTGTATTAAAAGAAAACAGTCTTGGTTCTAATACTGGTACAGTAAAAGAAGAGTCTTTACAACTGTAGTTTTGTGAAAAGTGAATGTGTTGACCATTAATATCGACAATGGTTCTCCCTGAAGATAATTTAGCAGCAAGCTCTAAAGCATCATAAAGACGACTTCTTATTTCACCCTCAATCACTAATCGATCAATAACAACATAAATATCATGATTTTTGTTTTTATCTAAATCCGTAATGTCTTCTAATTCATGAATCTCACCATCAACATAAGCGCGAACAAACCCATCTTTCATCCATTGTTCAATTGTTTTTTTATGGGTTCCTTTTTGTCTTTCAATCACAGGAGACATCACAAGTACTTTGGCATCTTGATAGCCTAAAACGCGTTCTGTCATTTCTTCGATACTTTGTCTTTGAAGAGGTTCATTACTTCCCGGACAGTAAGGTGTACCCACTCGTGCATACAAAAGTCTTAAGTAGTCATAAATTTCAGTAACCGTTCCAACTGTAGAACGTGGGTTATTTGATGTTGTGCGTTGATCGATAGAAACAGAAGGACTTAATCCTTCGATTTGATCGACATCAGGTTTTTCAAAGTTTCCTAAAAATTGTCTCGCATAGGCGGACAAGGATTCCATATATCTTCTTTGACCTTCTTGATATAGGGTGTCAAAAGCAAGTGAAGATTTTCCTGAACCAGATAACCCCGTCATAACAACGAGTTTGTTTTTAGGGATGTCAATATCAATTGACTTTAAATTATTTTCTCTTGCACCTCTTACTTTTATCCATTGATCACTCATGTATGATGTCCTTAAATGTAGCTTCGTTTAGTATGGTAACGCCTAATGATTCTGCTTTTTTTAACTTAGAGCCAGCATCGGAGCCAGCCAAAAGATAATCTGTGAGCTTTGATACAGAGGAGGTTACTTTTCCCCCTAGTGATTCAATGATTTCAGAAGCTTGATCTCTTGAAAATGATTCTAACTTCCCTGTTAATACAAATGTTTTGCCATTAAACTGATGTTCTTTGATGACTTGATTTTCAACTTGAAACTGTAAACCTAATTCTATAAGTTTTTGGATGTGTGTAATATTTTCTTCGTTTCTTAAATACGAAAATATGCTTTGAGCGATTTCGGGTCCAATTTCATGAATATTTTGAATGTCCTCTATATTTGCTTCAAGCATTGCATCCATCGATTTAAAATAGTTCACTAATATTTTTGCAACTTTCGCACCGATATGTTTAATCCCTAAACCAAATAACACTTTATGGAAAGGTTGTTTTTTACTTTGTTCAATGGCTTCTATTAGTTTTTCTACTTTTTTATCTCCAAAACCAGGTAGAATTTTTAACTCTTCACGATATTGATGTAGATGATAAATGTCAGTAATTGTTTTTGTGTAGCCCTTTTCAAAAAGTGTTTCAACAACTTTTTCACCAAGTGAATCGATATCCATTGCAACTCTAGAAGAAAAATGAATAAGCTGCCCGATGTGTTTTGCTTCGCATGAATCATTCGTACAATAATGATCTGCTTCACCATCTATTCTTTCAAGTGATGCTCCACATACTGGACACGTTGTTATCATTTTAAAAGGAGGTTGATTTTTTCTTTCAGATAAGACAACCTCAATGACTTCAGGAATGATTTCACCTGCTTTATGAATTCGAACAGTATCACCAATCCGAATATCTTTGATGGTGATGTAATCTTCATTATGAAGGGTTGCTCTTGAAACGGTTGTCCCAGAAACAGAAACTGGTTCAAGTTCTGCCACAGGTGTGATCACACCTGTTCTTCCTACTTGAAACGTGATATCTTGAATTGTGGTTTCAGCGATTTCGGCTTGAAATTTATAAGCAGTTGCCCACTTAGGTGATTTCGCCGTGTACCCAATCATGTCATATTTATCATATGCATTGACTTTAATCACTGCACCATCAGTATCATATGGTAATGACTTTCTTAGTTGGTCAAATTTTTGTATCGTCTTCCAAACATCTTCTTTGTTCATGGTATGTGTTGCATGCTGATTCACTTTAAATCCGAGTTTTTTCAGTAACGCTAATGCATCCTTGTGTGATTGAGTGTATGATTGAGGATCTACAATAGCATAAACAAATATATCTAATTCTCTGTCTGCAACAATTTGACTATCCAGTTGTCTAATTGTACCTGCTGCTGCATTTCTTGGATTTGCAAATAGAGGCTCTTCATTTCGTTTTCTTTGTTCATTTAGTTTTAAAAAGCTTTTATGTGGCATAAAAATTTCTCCACGAACTTCAATGGTTATTGGTTCAGATAATTTTAATGGGAGCGATTTGATTGTCTTTACATTATGAGTAATATCTTCTCCTACAAGACCATTACCTCGTGTAGCCGCTTGTTTAAATAGTCCTTTTTCATATTTTATTGATACAGCTAAACCGTCAATCTTTAACTCAATGATATATTCTGAAGACGTGACTTCTTCAATACGTTCTATGAATTTAAATAATTCTTCTTGATTAAACACATTGGATAAAGACATCATAGGAACATCGCGAGTGACTTTTTCAAATTTATCTAAGACATATCCACCAATTTTTTGAGTCGGAGATGTTGCATCAAAAAACTCTGGATGTTCTTGCTCCAATTGAATGAGTTCGTTTAATAACAAATCATAGTTATAATCAGAAATTAAAGGCTGATCAAGGGTATGATATGCATGATTTGCGTCATGGATTTGTTGTCTTAATTGTTCAATTTTAGATTTGACATTCATAAAATCACCTATAGATTATTATATCATTTTATTGCTTTAAATTGCTGATTTTGACTGATTTCTAACATGAATTTTGATAGTTTTACATTTTTGTTTTGGTCTTGATGTTTGTGATGAATAAAATATAACTTATGTTTGGCACGGGTGAGTCCAACATAAAAAAGACGTCTTTCTTCTTCAATGCTTTCTTTTGAGACCGAAAGGTGATGTGGAAGTGTTTTTTCATCAATACCAATGATACATACAACATCAAATTCTAACCCTTTTGATTCGTGTAGTGTTAATAGTTTAATTTTATGTTGAAGAAACATTGGAATTGTTTCATGAATGTTTAATTTTAATTCATATAATTGATGATGAGTTCTTGAAAGTATTGCAAAACTTTTATATGTTAAATTTGTGATGAGTTCTAATAGGGTCTTTAATTGATTGGTTTTATCATGACACAAGATGATTTCAATATGACCTTTATGAATTGAATGACTTTTTAATGTTTTTTCAATTCGATGCGTATTATTTTTTATGAGTTGATTCGCAATGTTTAAGATGTTCTTATCCGATCGATAATTCATATCTAACGTTAAAACTTTCGCTTGATAATATTTGACAAATTGATGAATGACAGATGGCATTGCCCCCCTAAATCGGTATATACTTTGATCTGGATCTCCCACTACAAAAACATGTGACTTTTTAGTGATTAACTTAGAGAGGACTTGCATTTGTAAATAGTTCGTATCTTGAAATTCATCAATAAGAATATGCTTAAAAATAGGGATGTCGTTTAATTTTAAAAACTCAATCAACATGTCGTCATAATCAATCATATTGTTCTTTTTTAGATACTTTTTATATCGTTGATAACCAAATGGTTTTTTGGATAACATGTTTTTATATAAACTTACTTTTAATAAGAAATCTGAGTGAAACATGTGTAAGTTTTCAGCAACTTCTCTGTCTGTCAAATATTGATAACAAAAGCTATGAAAAGTTGATATGAAGACATTTTCATTATTCAGCCTTTGTTTCATTTGATGAGCAGCTTCTCTTGAAAATGTAAGTCCTAATATTTGATTTTCTAAAATCCCTTCACTTAATAAAGCTTGTATTCTAGCAATCATGACTGTTGTTTTACCTGAACCTGCGCCAGCATTTACAAAAATAAAGCGATCACGGCAAGTGATCGCTTCTAATTGTTGTTTGTTGAACATGACATCACCTCAACTTATATTACAGATGAGGTATGATTTTACTAATTTGATAGTGCTTTTTTCTTTAAAGCGGGATGGCTTTCAATAATTTTTCTAATTCCATGTGGAGCGGGAAATGCGATTGTTGCCACATCTTCATCCATACTTACAACAACACCATCTCCAAAAACAGTATGCGTGACTTTATCACCTTTGGATAAATATGTTTTTTGAGTCGTTTGAGATGACGATGTTGATACTTGCTCTACTTTTTGCTGTTTCATTTCTTTCAAAAATCTTGATGCATAGTTAATTTTAAATTGTCCATAGACCATCCGTCTTTGGGCATGTGATATATACAAATACCTTTTTGCTCGCGTCACACCTACATAACAAACACGTCTTTCTTCTTCAAGTTCTCTTGGATCACTTAAGGTGAAATCCGATGGGAATATCGACTCTTCCATAACGACCATAAAAACTGCTTTAAATTCTAATCCTTTTACTTGATGGATGGTACTTAAAATAATCGATTCATCATCACTTGATTTATCTAAACTTGTATAAAGCGCGATTTGATCTAAAAGCTGTTGAACTTTTTGTTTCATATTTCCTTCATAATAGCTTTCACTTCTTTTAAATACGGTAATAAGTTCTTTTAAGTTGGAAATGCGATCTTCTGAGGTTTCATCATGGTCTGCTTTTAACATATCTAAATATCCTGATATGTCTAAAACGGTCGCTAAGAATTCATCTAAATGATTCAACTCTTGTATGTGTTGTTGAATGGATTCAATCGTTTCTTTAAACTCTAATAATGCTTGTTTAGATTTACCTGTTATTGGAACCGATTCAATTGAATCAAACATCGATAAACCTTCACTTTTAGCATATTTCTCAAGTTTTTCTAATGACGTTAACCCAATTCCTCTTCTAGGAACATTAATAATACGTTTTAAGTAAAAATCTTCAATAGGGTCAAGTGTCACACGTATATATGCAATCGCATCCTTAATTTCTTTTCTCTCGTAAAAACTAATGCCTCCAAAGATTTTATAAGGCATTCCTTCTTTAATCAAGGCATCTTCAAATATTCTTGATAATGCATTGTTTCTATATAAAATTGCAATATCTTGATAAGAGATTCCTTGTCTTTTTAATCTTCTTATTTCATCGATGACAAAATAAGTTTCTTGATAATCATTTTGAGCTGTATAAAAAGTCACTTGTTGCCCTAGGCCAAGATCGCTTTTTAATTCTTTTCCTAAAATACGGTTTTGATTATGATTGATGAGTAAATTTGCAGCATTTAATATGTCATTGGTGGATCTATAGTTTTGATCTAAAATGATTTGATTGGCAGAAAATTCATTTAAAAACTTCTGGTTATTCGCGTAATGAGAACCTCTAAATGCATAAATACTCTGATCAGGATCTCCAACAACAAATACATTTTTATGACTGATGCCTAACATCTTGATGATGTCATATTGAATGACATCGGTATCTTGAAACTCATCTATTAAGATGTGTTCAAAATACTGTTGATAATAGGTTCTCATTTCTTCATTGGTTTTTAGTAACTCTTGTGTGTATAAAATAAGATCATCAAAATCAACAAACTGGTGATCTCTTAAATATTTAACATATCCTAAGTAGATATTTTCTTCTTCACTAAATTCAAAAGCATCTAATCTTCTTGTTTTATATAATGAAATAATATTTCTTAAGTGTTTTAATGAATAGTCTTTAGGTTCTAAATTCAAAGATTTAATCACTTCTTTAATAATCACTTTGACATCATCTTCATCAATAATATGAAAACTCGGTAAATATCCGTAAGGTAATAGATGAATATGTCTTCTTAGTATTTGTAGCCCAAATGCATGAAAGGTGTACATCCAAACGTGTGATGCAGAAGGTCCCACCATATCCATCACACGCGTTTTCATTTCTTTGGCTGCTTTATTTGTAAATGTAACTGCGAGAATTCTTTTAGGGTCATACCCTTGTGAAATGAGATACGCAATACGCATTGTAAGTGTTCTTGTTTTACCTGTACCCGCGCCAGCAATGACAAAAACGGAACCCACATCGTGAGTTACCGCTTTAATTTGTTGTTGGTTTAAGTCTTTTAAAAACTCCATTACTTACTGCTCTTTAATGTTGCAATTTCATTCATGATGATATTTTCTTTTGTAGATAGAGTATCTACACAGTAAAACCCTAATCTTTTAAATTGGCATTTGTCTTCTACTTGTAATGATATAATGAAAGGTTCTGCAAAACCGTGTTGTGTTTGCCATGAATCTTCTTTAAAGCGAGAAATAATGTCGCCTTCTTCTTCATCTAAAACCATTGGTCCAAACATATTAAAAGTAACAGGAACTGCTTGAGAAACTTCCACAAAATGAATGGTACCATTTGGCTTTCTGGATTCAAAACCTGATCCACTTTTCGTTTCTGGGTCATAGGTTGCTTCTAAATAATCAATGGTGCCATCTTCTTTATAAATAACATTTTGACATGTGATGAAATATGCGTGAAACAATCTCACTTCACCACTTAAATATAAACGTTTATATTTATTATTAGGCTTTTCTACAACGAAATCTTCTTGTTCAATATATATTTCTCTAGAAAAAGGAATACTTCTAGTTCCCGTTGTTTCAATATCTGGGTGAAGTTCAACGTCTAATTGTTCTACTTGATTTTCAGGATAATTTGTAATGACAACTTTTAAAGGGTCTTTCACTCCCATCAAACGTCCTGCTTTTTGATTTAAATCATCTCTTAAAGCTGCATCTAACATTGAAGAATCAATGGTAGAATTAATTTTTGATAGTCCAGACTCTAGAATAAATTTACGGATTGCTTCAGGTGTGTATCCTCTACGTCTTAATCCTTTTAGAGTTGGCATCCTTGGATCATCCCAACCAGTTACTTTATTTTCTTCGACAAGTTGTCTTAAATATCTTTTAGACATAACAGTATTTTCAATTGTGAGTCTACCAAATTCGATTTGTCTAGGAATTTTTGGCATTTCAGTTTCTCTAACAACCCAATCATAAAGTGGACGATGATCTTCAAATTCTAAGCTACATAAAGAATGCGTAATGCCTTCGATTGCATCTTCAATTGGATGTGCAAAATCATACATAGGATAAATAACCCAGTCATTCCCACGGTGGTGGTGATGATCAAATGAAATACGATATATAACAGGGTCTCTCATGTTCATATTTGGGCTGGACATATCTATTTTCGCTCTTAATACACATGATCCTTCTTCTTTTTGACCAAGTTTCATCGCCTCAAATAACTTAAGGTTTTCTTCAACTGAACGGTTTCGATAAGGGGATTCAATGCCTTTGATACTCGTTGACCCTCTCATATTTTTAATATCATCTGCTGAAGATTCATCAATATAAGCAAGTCCTTTTTTAATTAGAATAACAGCACGAACATACATTTCTTCAAAATAATCAGATGCATAGTAAATGCCATCTGGTTCATAGCCTAACCAACGAATGTCAGAAATAATGTTTTGAACAAAAATGTCATCTTCTTTTGAAGGGTTTGTATCATCAAATCTTAAGTTTGTTTTACCACCAAAAGATTTTGCAAGCTCAAAATTCGTGACGATTGCACGCGCATGACCAATATGCAAAAAACCGTTAGGTTCTGGTGGAAATCTTGTAATAATTTCATGATGTTTTTTTGTTTCTAAATCAGTTTCCATAATTGATTTAATAAAATTTGAATGGATGCTCATATGTCTTTCGCTTTCTTCTTTAGTTTAATAATGTTTCTAATATCATTGCCTCATCTAAATAGGTAAATATAATGAGTTGTATCTCACTTTGTATTGTATCATCTAATCCGTCATAAATCAGCATGAAATCTTCAAAAGCTTGATTCATATCTTCAATATCATTTGTTAGTATTGCATTTGAGATGACTTCTAATTGTGTTTGAATGACTTCCGGTAATGTTTCTAATAATTGTAATTCAGTCATAGTTTGTTCAACAAGATCAATGATTGAACCTACTGAAGCTGATGGTTGAATCAAAATCTTAATCTTATCTTGATCGATTGAAATGTCTTGAATAGATATTTCTTCATTAAACATATCTAAAAGAGGGGTAATATCTAACTGATTGTCCTCTATTTGACCTTCAAAAAGTTGAAATAAACCCGATAATAAATCTTGATTAAATACTGCTTTACCTATGTAAATTTGATTAAATGTTAAAGATCCTTGATCATCTTCGTAAAAGAGTGACGCTTCTAATTTCATTTTTGTCGTAAAAATAGGGGACGCGTTATCGTTATAAATTTGAAGTGGGATTTCAATCAACAATGCATCATCTATTACTAAATAGGGTTGATTCATCTGAATCATATAAGATCCTACTTCAATAGTATTAGGAAACATCTCTGAAAGTGTAATACTTAACATTTGATTCAACTCAAGTTCTTGCATCTCAACAGTGTACTGCAATAAAGCTTGATCACTTGAATTTAATGTTTCTTGAAAAAGTTCGATATATGATATAGATGTATACCAATTTTGTAACACTTCTTCATAAGATTGAAGACTATTTTCTTCAGCTAAATGTTGAATTTCTGTTGTATCTTCTAGGATATAAACATCAATCACAACTGAAAGCATTTGATCTTTACTTTCAAGTCTTAAAAGATTATTATTTTGAATCCCTTTTAATAAAGCAAGAATGCTTTCTACTGTTTGTGTTTCTGAACTTGAAGCATCAATAAGTTCTGAAATACTAATTGTAAGAATCTTTGATTCATGCTGATAGGTTCCAAATTGATTTAAAATAGCTGATATTTCATCTTCAAGCTGAATACCAAATAGTGAAAGTCCAAAATCGGCAACATCAATCATCCATAAAATTGGTAAATTACCGATATAAATGTTATCGATTCCTAATATGATTTGATCACCATCAAAAAGTAATTCGAAAGTGATTCTTAAGGATGTTTCAAAGGTAATGGTTGGCGTCAAAAAGATATCTATTTTAGAAATAAGTTCAATACCCTCTTCACTAAACGAAAACCAACTTCCTGCATATCCGTAAAACTCTTCTTCAATAAAATAATTGTTGGATACCTCAAAGCTTTCATTAACCACACTTAAAACATTCAACACATAGTAATTGACTTCATCTTCATGTAATGAAAATGATAAAGAATTCGCTTCACTATCTGTAAATGTATTCAATCCATCTTCTAAGATTTCATTTAAAGAGGCTTGTTCTA
>JAURNN010000038.1 GCA_030830185.1 Bacillota bacterium
AAAATTTAGCACTGTTTTATTAAAAGGTTTGAGTGCATAATCATGCCTGTTTGATGTTCGCTTGAAGTTATCTTTGTTTGTTCCAATAAATGGTCTCGTAATTACGCGACCCACTTTCCATTGTGGTTCCATCATGATATCTCTAGCGATTTTAGAAATTTCATATTGTCTTTTTATTGGAATAATTGCTTCATGCATCGCAATTTGTAAGACTGAATCAGCACTTGTGTAAACAATCAAATCACCTGTTTTCATATGGTGTTCACCATATTCTTTGATGATTTCAGTACCAGAAGCTGAGATATTACCAACAATGTTATGTCCAGTTTTTTCTTCTAAAAACCTAATTAAATCTTCAGGAAAGCCTGTATCAGTAAACGTTTGAAAGGCTTCTTTCGTTTGAAGACCCATCAGTTCCCAATGACCTGTCATGGTATCTTTACCTAAAGAAATCTCACGCATTTTACCAACATGCGCACGTGGATTTGATACACTTTCTAAACCTTTAACTGGCGTGATATTTCCATATCCAAGTGATATTAAATGAGGTATTTGAAGTGGGTACTTTTCAATAATATGTCCAATCGTATGCGACCCTAGATCATTAAATTGTTCAGCATCTTCTTGTTCACCAATTCCTAGTGAATCTAAGACAATTAAAAAGATTCGTTTAAACATGGTTTACTCCTTAGAACGCGGATGAATCTCATCATACATGTTCTTTAACGTTTTCTGATTTAAATGCGTATAAATTTGTGTGGTGGATATATTTTCATGTCCAAGTAGCATTTGTAGAGACCTTAAATCCATCCCATTTTCAAGTAAATGGGTTGCAAAGGCATGTCTTAATGTATGCGGTGATACATCATCTTTACCAATGATTTCACCCCATTTTTTAAGTAATTTATAAAATCCAACGCGTGATAATGGCTTTCCTAAATGATTTAAAAATAAGTAAGGTGATTGATATTTATTTAAGTGCGGTCTTGCATCTCTTAAATAGATGGTAATGGCTTGATGTGCCATTTGCGAGATTGGAACTTCTCGTTCTTTATTTCCTTTTCCGATGACATGGACATACATATGATTTAAATGAATATCTTTTGTCGTAAGCTCTAATAATTCAGAGACACGTAATCCAGATCCATAAATTAATTCAATTAATGCTAGGTTTCTTTTTGCTAGAAAACTATCGCCTTGAACATGCTCTAATAAGGCAAGCACTTGATTCACACTCATCGTTGTTGGTAAATGTTTGACTTTTTTAGGTGTTTTAATATGCCTTGCGACATCCACTTCAATCATGCGTTCAAGCATTAAAAATTTCATAAACATTTTGATTGAAGATAATTTTCTTGCCACAGATGAAGCTTCATAATTCTTGGATAAACTTTTTATAAAAGATTCAATATGTACTTTTTCAATGTGTTCTACTTTTTTTACATCATGATATTTACTTGTAAACGTGAAAAAGTTTTGACAATCTCTAATATAAGCCTCCACGCTATGTTTAGAAAGTCTTTTTTCTTGTTTTAAATAATATTCAAATTCTTTAATTTCAAATGTCATATAAATACCATGAAAACAAGATTACCTAATTGTAATCCTCTTCTTGTTAATTTTAAATGATCGTTTTCGATGATTAAAAGTCCATCATCGATGTATTGAATCAAACTTGGAAATAATTCGAAAATGTCATGTTTGTAGTTTGATTTTACCATATTTAAATCAATTCCTTGAGTCATCCTTAGTAAAAAAAGTAAATGGTCGTTTCTTAAGGTTGTTTCATCTTGATCAACGGATTCCTTAAGTGGATCTATAATATATTTAGACATCGCTTTATGATTATATGTTCTTTTTTTATCGATAAATCCATGTGCGCCAAGACCTACACCAATGTAATCTTGTAGTGTCCAGTATAGTGTGTTATGTAGTGATGTCTGATTATTTTTTGCATAATTTGAAATTTCGTAGTGTTCATAACCCGCTTCTTTGAACCTGTCCATGACGATATCATACATGGTTGCTTCTGTATCCTCATCGGTTTGTATAAATTTATTTCTTTTTAATTGATGTGAGAAAAACGTTTTTTCTTCTATGATTAAAGAATATGCACTCACATGTGGAATATCCAGTTTGATGATGGTATCAATATCTTGATGTAAATCTTCAACGGTTTGATGTTCAAGTGCGTAAATCAAATCGACATTAATGTTTTGTATGTCTAAAGACTTGAGTGAGTCAATGGTTTCAAATACCATGGTATTGGTGTGTTTACGATTTAGCCTTTCTAAATGTTTTTGATGAAATGTTTGCACACCTAAAGACACACGATTAATTCCGTATGTTTTAAATAATTGACCTTTTTGATGATCATAAGATTCAGGATTGACTTCAATGGTATATTCAACGGGTTGATACATCGTTAAAGATTCGAATAAATAGATGAGTTCATCATGGGATAGTGCTGTAGGTGTGCCACCACCAATATAGATTGTATCAACATGAGGGTATAATTGATAATAACTTAAAATTTCTTTTCTTAATGCTTCTAAATAACGCATGTTGTGGTCATGACCTTTTGAGACGTGTTTCACAAAGTCACAATAATGACATATTGCATCACAAAAAGGAATGTGCACATATAATCCGCGCATCAATCATCACTATTTGATAAAATCGCTAGGAATGCTTCTTGTGGAACATCCACACGACCAATCGATTTCATTTTCTTTTTACCTTCTTTTTGTTTCGATAAAAGTTTTTTCTTACGTGAGATATCTCCACCATAACATTTTGCAAGGACATCTTTACGCATCGCTTTAATGGTGCTTCGTGCAATTATTTTTGAACCAAGTGACGCTTGAATTGGGATTTCAAACATTTGACGAGGGATTAAATCAACCATTTTCTCACAAATCGTTTTTCCACGTTGATATGCAAAATCTCTATGAACAATAATTGAGAGTGCATCAACGATTTCACTATTAAGTAAAATGTCCATTTTTTGAAGTTGAGATGGTTGATAACCTGCAAGTTCATAATCAAAAGAGGCATATCCTTTTGAGGTTGATTTGAGTTTATCAAAGAAATCATAAACGATTTCAGCTAGCGGTAATTTATAAACAATCGATACACGATTTGCATCGATATAGGTCATTGTTTCAAATTGACCACGTTTTTTCTGACACACATCCATGACCGCACCAACATATTCTTTTGGTGACATGATGGTCGCTT
>JAURNN010000005.1 GCA_030830185.1 Bacillota bacterium
CAACAATAACATCAACGTTTAATTTTTTTATCAGTTTTGCGGTAGATAAGTAATCGGTTTTGGTTTGTTCTCCAAAATACGATGCATTTCCTTCAGGAAATAACATTACCGGTCTTTTTTCTTTATGAACGGCATTTAAAATAAGTCGAATCGTTTGCATATCCGATTGACCTTTTCTCTTTGAAATGGAAGTCACAACTTTCGTTAATAACCATTTAAATATTGGGTTGGTGTATAAAAAGGAATTGGCAACTGGATATGGATATCTTTTAATAACCATACCGACAATGAGGGGATCATGTTGAGTTGCATGATTTCCAATCAATAAATAGGGGGACGATGTTTTGGGGTTAAAATCATTATATGTATATTTTAAATCAAAGCGATAGTGAAACATGATTTTAATCCCGATGCGTCCTACCTCAGAAAGTAGACCCATGAATACTCCTAATTTATTTTAGTGTATGAAATGGTTGATAGGGTAAATCAAATGCCTCAGCAACTGCTTGATAGGTGATACGCCCTTGATGGGTATTAATCCCTTTATAAATCGGCATATAGTTAGACGCTTCTATAATACCTTCATTCGCAATTTTAAGTCCATATTTTAATGTTGCATGATTAAGCGCATCGGTTGAGGTTTGGGGTACAGCACCTGGCATATTTGCAACACAATAATGAATGATATCATCGACAACATAAATCGGATCATTATGATAGGTTACTTTTGAGACTTCAGTTGAACCACCTTGGTCAATGGCAACATCGACGATCACCGTGCCTTTTTTCATATTGGCATAATAACTTCGACGAATGAGTTTTGGTGCTTTTGCACCTTTTACTAAAACTGCACCAATCACGATATCTGCTTGTTCTAATGAATCTTTGATATGAAGTTCATTAGAATACAAGGTTTGAACTTGATTACGGTATAATTGATCAATTTTTTCTAATTTTCTAATATCAACATCAATAGCAGTGACTTTTGCCCCTAATCCCATAAGCATTTGAATAGCATTCATTCCAACCGTACCACATCCAATCACAACAGCTTGTGCTTGATTGGTTCCTGGTACACCAGAAATTAACATGCCTTTACCACCTTGTGGTTTTTCTAAGAATTTTGCACCTTGAATTGCTGATAATCTTCCTGCAACTGCACTCATTGGTTCTAGACATGTTAATAAGCCATCAGCTTCTTCTATCGTTTCATAGGCAATCGATGTCACACCATACTCTAATAATGCTTTTGTAAGTGGTTCATCAGCTGCTAAATGTAGGAATGTATAAAGAAGTAATCCTTTTTTAAATAAAGGGTATTCTTCTTTTAATGGTTCTTTGACTTTTACAATCATGTCAGCGTCTTTCCAAACATCTTTAGCATGATCAATAATTAAAGCCCCTGAAATACTGTAAGCTTCATTAGAAAAACCAGACTCAAGTCCTGCATCTTTTTCTACTAATACTCGATGTCCAGCTTTTACATATTGTAAAACAGAAGCTGGTGTTAAACCGACACGGTATTCATGGGTTTTTATTTCTTTAACAGTACCGATGATCATATAATCTCCTTGATGAGTTGATGGTAATATGTAAGTACTTCCTGATCTCTTTGATAAGTAAGTTTTTTGATAGCTTCTTCATAGGTTAAAAATAATGCATCGTATAATTCTTCTTTTTGAAACGTAAGATTGATTGCTTGAGTTTCGGATAACATATAAATGACTTTTTTATTTATAGAATTGTTGATTTGATAGTGATTTTCCATTGGATATCCAAGAATATCAACGTCAATCCCAACTTCTTCTAAACACTCTCTTTTGATCGTTTCTTCAATCGATTCATCAAATTCTATATGGCCTTTTGGAAACCCAAAATGATTGCCATTAATTTGATGAATAATGACATATTCAATCTCGTGGTTATGTTTACGATAAATCACTGAACCTGCGGATATTTCTTGCATATCAAACCTCACACACATTATAACATACGCGTATTAAAAAATAATGAAGAAAATGACATTGAATAACGACTCTTAATCATGGTATAATAAAATAAAAGCGAGGCCAATTTCATGCATGTATTATTTTGTAGCAGTGAAGTCTTTCCATTCTCTAAAACAGGTGGTTTAGCGGACATGGCTGCTTTTTTACCAAAAGCCGTTAAAGAAAAAGGATTCACAAGTGATATTGTTTCTCCTTATTACCAAAGTTTAACGTCAAAACATGATGAAATGGATTATCTTGGAACAAAAACCATTGTGATGGCTGGTATAGAAAAAATTGTTCATTATTTTAGTTTAATTCAAGATGGACATCGCTTTATTTTTATTCAAAATCAAGAATATTTTGAGCGTCATCATTTTTATGGGTATGTTGATGATGCAACACGGTTTACATTATTTTCTTTTGCAATCCTTGAACTGATTTCAATACTTGAAATGAAGCCTTCTCTTCTTCACTTAAATGATTGGCAAACAGCAATGATTCCTTATTTATTAGATGAACATTATCGTCACATAAATACGACATATCAAAACTTGCACACATTACTCACCATTCATAATTTAGAGTTTCAAGGTAATTATGATCAAAATGAAGCACGCTTATTTAATCATACATTTGATGAGACTTATATTCATTTTGGAAGAGTCAACTTTTTAAAAGCTGGGATAGCACGTGCAACTAAAATTAACACGGTATCACCTTCTTTTAGAAATGAAGTTTTACTTCAAGATAAAGGCTTTTCTTTAGACGGGATGCTTAGATACCGTGAAGCAGATTTTTCTGGCATTTTAAATGGCATTGATGAAGCTATTTTTAATCCTGAAATTGATCCTTATTTGTCTAAAACTTATGACATCAAAACCCATATTTCAGGGAAAAAAGCAAACAAAAAAGCACTCTTTAAACAATTTGATTTTGGTGAAGACAAACAGTTATTTACCTATATTGGAAGATTATCATCTCAAAAAGGGATTCATATCTTCCAACAGACACTTGATGACTTTTTAGCCCATGCTGATATTAAACTTTTTTTAATGGGTTCAGGTAACTCATATTACGAAGATTACTTTCATTATTTATTACATAAATATCCTGATAAAGTAAGAGTCTATGTTGGATTTAATGAACAAATCGCGCATTTAGCGTATGCTGCATCTGATTTCTTTATGATGCCTTCTGTGTATGAGCCATGTGGTCTTGGTCAAATGATTGCGATGCGTTACGGGGCATTACCGATTGTTCATGAAACAGGAGGTTTAAAAGATACTGTCACACCTTACAACAAATATAGTTTAGAAGGATCAGGATTTACATTTGCCAATTATGATGCAACAGTTTTCAAAGATTTATTATTTGATGTATCCAATTTATACATCACAGATCAAGCAATTATTAATAACTTAAAAACACAAGCCATGAAAAAATCATTTCATCTAGATACGATGGCCAATCATTACGCCGCTTTATATAAAAAAATGTTGGAGGCTTAAAAGATGAATATACTTGCGCTTATTTTAGCTGGAGGAAAAGGTTCAAGACTTGATTTATTATCTAACAAACGGTCAAAACCAGCCATGCCATTTGGTGGAAAATTTAGAATTATTGACTTTACGTTATCCAATTGCAGTCAATCTAATATTTATGATATTGGTATATTAACCCAGTATTTACCTTTATCTTTAAACTCTCATATCGGAAGTGGTAAGGCATGGGATTTAGATAGAAGAGACTCTTCTGTTACATTATTACAACCTCATAATTATTGGTATTTAGGGACTGCGGATGCAGTAAGAAAAAACATTTCTTTTATTGATCAACGTAATCCTAATTTGGTTTTAATTTTATCTGGGGACCATATTTATAAAATGGATTATCGTAAAATGGTCGATCAACATCTTAAAACGGGAGCTAAACTGACCATCGCAACAAAAGTTGTTCCTTTTTCAGATGTGTCACGTTTTGGAATTATGGAAGTCAATCATGATTATGAAATTACTGCTTTTAAAGAAAAACCTAAAACATCAACGTCTAATTTAGCAAGTATGGGAATATATTTATTTGATGTTGAATTATTAAAACAAGTATTGATTGAATTGCCTCAAGATGATTTAGATTTTGGTCATCATATTATTCCGCATATTATTGATAAAACGTCAAAAGCGGTATTTGCCTATAAGTTTGAAGATTACTGGCAAGATGTTGGAACTTATGATTCATATTTAGAGACCAATTTAGCGTTAAATGAAAATGCCATCGATTTAGATTTATATGATCCATCATGGAAAGTCTATACAAAATCTGAAGATTTACCACCCGTTAAAGTCGGTGCGGATGCTTCCATTAAAAATAGCTTAATTTCTAATGGTTGCATTATTGAAGGTACCGTGATTAATTCCGTATTATCACCTGGTGTTCGCGTTGGTAAACATACCATCATTGAAGATAGTGTCATCTTAAATCATGTCATCATTAGTGATTATGTCACCATTAAAAAAGCAATTATTGATAAAAAAGTTGTAATTGGTCGCCATACTTCTATTGGTCATGGAGACGATACACCCAATATTGAAAAACCAGATTTATTAGATTCAGGTATTACCGTCATTGAAAAAGGTGCCATCATTCCTAGTGATACGAATATCGGTAAAAACTGTCGTATCTTTAAATCAGCAATGTTTACTCAAAAAGAGATTCCAAGTGGCTCAACATTAAAATAAAATACCTCGGCTTACGCCAAGGTATTTTATTTTAAATGAATGACACTCTATTTATCACATAAAATCATAAGGAGAAAGTTCCCTCTCTTCTTCTTTGTGTTCTTGATTGAGTAAAAACTGTAATAACGTTTGTCTTTTTTCTGATTGATGATTAGAAGCGTAAATAAGTAGTGACATTTCACCTAATAATAACAAATGAGATTTTGCACGTGTCATTGCAGTATAAATCAGTTCTTTTTTAAACATATGCATGTAGCTTTTAACAAGGGGCATCATGACAATATCATATTCTGAACCTTGAGCTTTATGAACACTCATCGCATACGCTAAATTCAGTTGATCCATATCATCTTTACTGTAAATGATTTCTAAATCATCATATGAAACGGTCATCGTGAATTGACCCTCATTATTTTTAATGACTTTTTTAACTATACCAACATCACCATTCATGATGCCTTGTTTAGGATCATTAACAAGTTGAATGACTTTATCTCCTTGATAATACGTTTTATCGCCAAAAGTCATCCCTAATGATTGTTTCTGATTAAAATGATCTTGAAGGACTTGATTCATATGATCAATGCCTAATTCACCTTTATAAACAGGAATTAAAACTTGAATGTCTTGATATAAATCATAACCTTGATCAAGTGCGCCTTGTATTTGCTTGATAAGCACAGATGCAATTTGATTGGCATAACACTGATACATAAACACATCATCTTCTGTTTTTAAATCGTCTTCTTCTAAATGATTGGTATTGACTTTTTGAGAAAGCTTCACAATTTGAGAAGATTCCGCTTGCCTGTGAATTTGAGTTAAATAGGTGACTGCAACTTTTTTTGAATTGATTAGATCTTCTAAAAATTGACCTGGTCCAACCGATGGTAATTGATCAACATCCCCAACAATCACAACTTGACATTCATCATGAATGGCATCCATCAACCGGTGTCCTAAAAAGATATCAATCATCGATGCTTCATCAATAATAATTAAATCATAAGGCATCGGTAATAATTTAGAGTATTCAAAACTACCATCATACCCATATCCTAATGATGCATGAATGGTTTTTGCAGGGAGCTCTAAAATATCTTTCATACGTTTTGCAGCACGTCCTGTTGGTGCCATCAATGCAATTTTAGTAGCAACTTCATGATCCGTTTTTTTAAGTTCATGAAGATGTAAATAAGACGAGACAATCCCATCTATAATCGTTGTTTTACCAGTTCCTGGTCCACCTGTTATGATTGAGATGGGTGAAACAAGTGCGGTTGCGATCGCTTCTCTTTGGACACTGGTATAAGTAATATGTTTTGTTTTTTCAACAAGCTCAATCACATCCGAGACATGTTCATCTAAAAGATCACGAATACTTAAAGTTTTTACTTTTTCAGCAATATACAGCTCACTAAAATAGGCATGACTTAAACAATACTTATCATCAATTTGTTTAAGTTTACCTCGATTAATAAGACGTTCTAAATATGTTTGAATGTCAACATGAACACGTAGTGAGGCATTTAAATGCATATCAATTTGTTCAGTCGTTAAATACGTATCACCTTTTTGATAACCGCGACTTTCAAAGGTATAAATGATTGCTGCTTCTATACGTTTAGGATCATCGTCTTCAAAGCCAATGATTTTAGCGATTAAATCGGCTTTTAAAAATCCTACTTGATCAATATCTTCAATCATTTGATATGGATTATCTTCTATTTTTTCTACCGTTTGAAGTCCGTATTCGCTAATGAGTTTCATTGCCATTTTTGAAGTGAATCCATAGTGATAAAGTTTCACTAAAATCATTTCATGATGACGCTCTTTAATAAGTTCTTGTTGAAGTTTTTTCATTCTGACTGCAGATAATCCAACGGGTTTTAAAACAGCAGGATTTTTAATGATGCGTTCAATGGCATCAATGCCTAATAGTTCAACGATTTTTTCAGCAGTTTTAGGTCCAATACCTGTAAATAAATGGGATGATAAATAACTGACGACACCATCTTCATGCTGAATTTCATGTTTTTGGTATGACGTCACTTTGAATTGTTTTCCATATTTTTGATGCGTTGTATAATCGCCAAAAAAGGTATATGTTACACCTTCTGTTAGTTTTTGAAAATAGCCAGTAATCGTTTCTACAAGATCGTCTTCGGTTAAAATTTTAACAATTGAATAATCATTATCTTCACTACGATAAACAATACTTTTTAATGTCCCTTTAATTTCAGGCATATGGACAAAGAGTTCCTTTTTTATAGACAGACTTAATGAAGCCACCACCTAAGCATAATTCACCTTGATAAATCGCACACAATTGACCAGGTGTGACTGCTTTAATCCCTTGAGGATAGGTGACGCGATATAAATAATCTTCTATTTTTTCAAGGTAAATATCATGATCTTCTTGACGGTATCTAAATTTAGCAGTATAGTTGCCATCCTTGACATCTCCACGTAAGATCACATCTTCGATTTCGGCTTCATCACTATATAAAGCTTCATGATTTCCATCTGGTTCAACGTATAATGTTACATCTGATAATGATTTCCCAACAACAAACCATGGTCCAACTATATCTTTAATGCCACCAATATTTAAACCTTTACGCTGCCCAATAGTATAATGCATAAGTCCAGTATGTTCACCAATAGTATCACCATTGAGTCTTTTCATTGGACCTTTTTTAGCAGGTAAATAATTATTTAAAAAGTCATTAAAATGACGCTCTCCAATAAAACAAATGCCTGTAGAATCTTTTTTCTCAGCGACGTTCAGTTTTAAATCTAAAGCAATTTTTCTCACTTCTTTTTTATCTAAATGACCAATTGGAAACAATGCTTTCTCTAATTGATCCGAAGTGAGTTGCGCTAAAAAATACGTTTGATCTTTATTTTGATCAAATCCTCTTTTTAATTGATTCACCCCATTGATAACAACTTTTTGAGCATAGTGACCCATGGCGATATAATCAGCACCCAATGATATTGCATGATCTAAAAAGGCTTTAAATTTAATTTCGTTGTTACATAAAATATCAGGATTAGGTGTTCTATTTTTTTCGTATTCAGATAAAAAGTGTGAAAATACACGATCCCAATACTCATTGATAAAATCCACACGATCAATCGGAATATCTAATATTCTAGCAACTTCAACAGCATCTTGATAGTCTTGTTCTTGCTCACAAATATCTTTATCTTTATAAGGATTTCCTAAGACATCATGATTGGTTGCATTGTCCCAGTTTTGCATAAAGATGGCATGAACATCATATCCATCTTTTTTAAGTAAATAAGCTGCAACAGCACTATCAACACCACCTGATAAACCAATAATGACTTTTTTACTCATACTTTTTTAATATCGCTAGGCATTCGATATTCTCCTCTAGGTGATAAACTAAAATTGAGTAATTTAGGGCCTTCTGGCATCGTTTGACGTTTAAATTGAGATGCATAAAAACGTTTAAAGAAACGTTTAACATAAATCACTGCTTCTTCATTTGTTAATTGATAGGCATGTTTAATTAGAAACTCCATCTTATTTTCATCTGCGCCTTGAACTAAATGATGATACAACATAAAATCATTAATGTCATATCGGCCAATGGAAACTTCACTATCTTGATCTTTGAGTAACTCAGGTGTCACAGGTGCATCTAATATGTCTTGAAGTGTCTCTTTAATCTCTTGATAGATTTCTTGATAGTAAGAAACAAGCATACGTACCCATGTTTTAGGAAGACCGCTATTAATAGCATACATACTCATATGATCCCCATTGTAAGTCATAAATCCTAATGCAATTTCAGATAAATCACCAGTACCTAAGACAAAGCCCTTATATTTATTTGCTAAATTCATTAAATAAAGCGTGCGAATACGTGCTTGCGCGTTTTCATACGTCACATCTAGTGTTTCATGATTTAAACCCTCTAAATGTGGGTCTAAAACATCTTTTATGGGAATGTCTAATATTGTCACACCTAAATGTTCCATAAGCTTCATAGCGCGTGATTTCGTTTGATGTGAGGTGACTTCACTTGGCATGGTCACTGCAATAATTGACTTAGGGTCTTGATTGAGTCTTAAAACGGCTTGATGTGAACATAATAATGCAAGTGTTGAATCAAGTCCTCCAGAAATGCCAATAATAATGTTAGAAGCATCTTTAGGCATAGTTGATAGTCTTTTTACAAGTGATAACACTTGAAGTTGGAAGACTTGATCAACGGCTTGATTTCTTTCATTTGAAGGAATAAAAGGTAATGGATTTAATAGGGTATCAAATGTATATGTTTGTGTTTCTTCTAAATGAAAATGAATGATTTGATATTGATACATATGTTTAAAATGCATGTCACGATAAGTTGAATCTTGACGTTTTAAGAAGTTAATGCCCTCAATATCAATATCTGCCACTAAAACATTTGGTTTCATCTCATACGTTAAGTACTCAGCAACCAGTTCTCCAGATACTGCAATGAGTTGATGCGGTGAATACGGCACTTCAGATGTCGATTCGTAAGTTCCTGTTGACGTATAAATATAGGCACCCATTTGTTTTCTTGAGTGATCTAAAACAGCTACACGTCTTAATTGGTCTTTATGAACGTATTCTGAGGATGCTGATAAATTAAAAATCACATTTGCACCAGCTAAACTCATGTCATCACTTGGTGCGTATGTTGCCCACAAATCTTGACAAATTTCGACACCAAAACGGATATGTTTATCAGGTTCTAAAAAAATTAGTGTTCCAAATGGTACTTCTTGATTGAGTAAGAAAATAGATGTCATATGGGAATCTCTTCCTGAATGAAACCATCTTTTTTCATAAAATTCATGATGATTTGGAATATAAAATTTAGGAACAACCCCTAATATTTTACCTTTTTGACAAACCACAGCGGTGTTATATAATGCACCATAAATATCAAGAGGGATTCCTAGGATATAAATCCCTTGATAGGTGGTTTCTTTTAAAATGGTATTAAGTCCAAGTAGTGCTGAAGATAAAAATTGCTCCTGGTAAAACATATCAGAGGCACTATATCCAGTGATGGTAAGTTCAGGAAAGACAACGATGGAAGCTGATAATGAATTCAGCATCTCTAAAATCACCTTTGTATTAAAAGGTACGTTACCAACTTCAATTGGAGGTGTTGCTGCTGCAACTTTTAAGATCCCTTGTTGATACATCTTACTCCTTATAAAGTGCGTGCATCTCAATGTATGCATACACGTTTGGATTCATATCTTCAATATGCTTTGAAATATGATTTCTTATTTGAGTGGAGGACATTGGATAATCTAAATCGATGATTGTATACTCTTTAAATTGTTGTAATAATGGCGTATGTTTGGTTAATGATGATCCTTCTCTTGAGACAATCAAACATTTGTGTTCTTGAATAAGTGTTTCATAATTGATCCAAGAGGTAAAGGTTTCTAATTGGTCAGCACCAATAATAAAACCAACTTCTTCTTGTTTTTCTTTTTCAATTTTCTTTAATAGGTGAAGTGTGCCTCGATAAGGTTGTTCATGTTCGATTTTAGAGATTTCAACGCCTTCAAACGCAAGATGACACATATGATAACGATGAAAAAAATCAATGAGTGATGACTTTTGATAGTCATTCCCTACAGGAACAACCATCACATGATCATCAGGATACATTAATTGAATATGTGTAATAATTTGTTGATGTGCTAACGTGGGTGGATTAAATGCACCACCGTATACCAAAATCATGATTCACCTACACTCATATTATACTATGAATTGTCTGTTTTTTTACTGATTCTTAATTTTGCTGAAGCACTTCTTGAGTTTTCTAATAACTCTTTTTCTGAAGGTAAAATCGGTTTTCTAGTCATCAGTTCAAAAAGCGGTTTTTCATCGAGCGCAATCGGTAATCCTTTCAATTGCTTCACTGTACTATGTGTTTTCATGAAATGTTTGACGATGCGATCTTCTAAACTATGAAAAGTAATCACAACAAGTCTTCCATCAGACTTTAATAAGTTCAACGATTGCTTCAAGACATCTTCTAAGACGTTTAATTCTTGATTCACTTCGATTCTTAGCGCTTGGAAAACAGCTTTTGCTGAATGACCTTTTTTTCCTTTAAAAAAGAAATCAGTGACTTTAACGACATCTTTTGTTGTATGATAAGGACGATTGTTGATGATTACATTTGCAAATACATGCGGTTTTTCAATATCACCATAATCTCTAAATATTTTTAATAGCGCATGGTAATCATAGGTATTTAAAATGACTTCGGCAGTTATCTTTTGATTCAAATTCATACGCATATCAAGTGGACCTTCATGCATATATGAAAATCCTCTTTCAGGTTGATCGATATGCATCGATGACATCCCTAAATCGAGTAAAATACCATCGACTTCTTGAATACCACGTTGATTAAGTTGATGTTGCATGGTTGAAAAATTGTGTTGAATAAACGTAAAATTTGGATGATTAATAAACCGTTCATCAATAAATTTTAATACCGTTTCATCTTGATCAAACGCAAAAAGATGGCCTTTTTTAAGGTTATTAAGTATTTGAAAACTATGTCCACCTGCACCAAAGGTGCCATCGACATAAATGCCATCAGACTTAATATTTAAGCCATCAATCGATTCATTTAATAAAACAGACGTATGAGGGTTATTCATATCATTTATAGCAATTCTTAGAATAAGAAAAAGGTGCTATCTGCACCCTTCTTATGATTCATCTTGTTTAGATTGTTTTTTTGCTAAAACAAGTTGACCCTTGTAATAACCGCTATTTGGTGTCACACGATGTGGAAGCGTAAACTCTCCAGTTTGTGGGCAAACAACAAGTGTTGGTGCTTGTAATTTGTAATGTGTACGTCTTTTTCTTTTCGCGGTCTTACCAGTTCTTCTAAATGGAACTGCCATGCATTCACCTCCTTATGATGAAGTAGATTCTTCTATTAAAGCGTCTTGATGATAGATCACATAAGGTTTCTCAGAAACGATAATCCCAAGTAAAATATCATTTAAATTAATGGTGTTGGTATAGATGAAGTCACATTCATCAAGATTTCCAAATGTTACTTCAGCATTGAAAGACACATGATAATCAACAGGTTTTAATGTCTTTGAGCATGCAAGCACTAAATTAACGTCACCTTCAACTTGAAGGATGGTTTGATCGTGTTTTTGAATGATTTCATAGGTGACTTCAAATGGTTTGATATCGATCATATCGACAACTTGATGTTCAGTGATATGAATAGACACTTCTTGTTTTTGTTGGGTGGGTACTAATTGTATGTTCATAATATGACCTCAACTGAAATAGTATAACGAAATGACGCGTAATTGTCAATGATTTTATTCGATGATACCTGAATATAATAAGGTTTTAAAGGATTGATTATCTGCATCTAATACATAATCTTTGATATCAATATGAGAAAGTACCTCATCAATTGCTTGTTTTGTGTAGTCGATGCCATCAAATTTAACTTCAAGTGTGTCAAGTGGATTGATATCAAAGAAATCTCCTTGAATCACAAGCTTTTCAATCTTACCATGATGTAATGATAAAATAAGTTCAAATAGTCCACCTGGGAGTCGTTGTTTTAAAATTTTTGTATGCGGTGGTTGTTGTCTATAAATATAAGACGTATCTTGATATTTTAATGATAGTTCATGAATGGCTTGAATGTCTTCTTCTGTAAGTTCATAAATATCATCAGTGATATAGGTTTCAAAATGTTGAATAAGTGCATCTTGAGTCATGCCATTTAAAAATGGTTTCATGTTCGTGACACGAGAGCGTACTGATTCTATCCCTTTAGATATTAATTTTTCATCACTTGGAGAAATCGCACGCACCATGGTTTCTAGATCACAATCATATAAAAACGTCCCGTGCATAAGCATGCCATATTTGTTTTGTAAAAATGCATTTCCTGA
>JAURNN010000006.1 GCA_030830185.1 Bacillota bacterium
ACATCGTCCCCCTATTTATTGATTGGAAATCATGCAACTCAACATGATCCCCTCATTGTCGGTATGGTTATTAAAAGATATCCATATCCAGTTGCCAATTCCTTTTTATACACCAACCCAATATTTAAATGGTTATTAACAAAAGTTGTGACTTCCATTTCAAAAAGAAAAGGTCAATCGGACATGCAAACGATTCGACTTATTTTAAATGCTACTCATAAAGAAAAAAGACCAGTGATGTTATTTCCAGAAGGGAATGCATCGTATTTTGGAGAACAAACCAAAACAGATTATTTACCTACTGCAAAACTTATAAAAAAATTAAACGTTGATGTCATTGTCGCTAAAATAAGTGGCGGTTATTTAGCCCATCCAAGATGGGGTTTTTATCGTAAAAATGGACACTTCCATACGCATTTTTATCGTTTATTTAAAGCGGATGCATTAAATGAGTTATCTGTTGAAGCGATTCAAAAATCCCTAGAAGAATCCTTAATCTTTAATGATTTCAACTGGAATCTAACGCATCAACATCAGTATCGCTTAAAAGGTCGCGCCAATGGTATAGAACATTACTTATATTACTGTCCAATGTGTCAAAAAACGCAAACACTTTATGGAAAAGATGAACATATACATTGTAAAAACTGCGGTATCATCGCAACATTTGATAAAACATCAACACTTACAGGACACTATCCCTCACTTGTTGAATGGGGAGATGAACAAAAAAAAATCATTCCAAAACGCATCAATGAACCCATCATAACAATAGGCAAGTTATATGAAGTCAACAATCTCAAACAGAAAAAATATAAACTTGGGATTCATAAAGTTATATTAGAAAATCAAACATTAATGATTGATACAAAACCAAAAAGAACCTTTCATATACAATTCATCAAGGGAGAAGTTATTACTAGAAAACATAACTTCTCATTTGATTATGAAGATAAAACCTATAATTTTTTACTTAAAGATCCAATGCTGATTTTAAATACCATATCATATTTAAAGGAGAATTAAGATGGAACAATGGACAACAATTATTTATTTTTTACTGATTGCAGCGCTCATTTTTGTCGGTAAGTTTTTAAAAACAAGTGTACCTTTACTCAATCGAATTGTCATACCAACTGCACTTTTAGGTGGAATGATTGGTTTAGTGATTTCGCTTGTTTTTGCACCAATAGTATCAAATCCAATTTATATTGAAGTTGATCAACAAGGTCGCTACATTGAAATCATTGACCAAGATGACGTCATCAATATGAGGGAATTAAGTCAAGATGAGTTTGAAGTTTTATTTATAAATGATGATGCAATTAACAAATTTACAGAACTTTATAAAACAAGCTACTACAACCGAGAAGTAACAACCTATTATCAATTAGAGGATGATAGAATTGTGTTGTTACTCTCAAAAGAAACAACGGTTTTTAATGTAAATGTGATTGAATCTATTGTGTATCACGCACTTGCAATTGGATTTTTAGCACTCGCTTTAAAAAGATCTGAACAAAAAGAAAAAGGAAAGTACTGGTCAACAGGAATGTTGATTACATCGACTTATGCACTTCAAGCAGTGATTGGTATTTTACTTGTTTTTATCTTCTTTTCAGATCAATTCATTGGTTCAGGAATGCTAGTTGCCTTAGGATTTGGACAAGGTCCAGGACTTGCGATGTCTATTGGTAGTGGTTGGAATCAATTTTTAAATGGTTATGGAACAACACTAGGTGCGTCTTATGCCTTTTTAGGATTTGTCTTTGGTGGAACAGTGGGTGTTGTCATTATTAATATTTTTAGTCGTCGTAAAGGCTTTGTTAATTCAAAACAATACGATGAGAGTCCAAGTCAAGCAAATGTGACCATTGATACAGTGAGAGAAATTAGTTTACTTGATGGACTGACGCAACAATTTGTTGTCATTGGTGTCATATATGGACTTGTATATCTTACGTTACTTGGATTAAATATTTTACTTGCTTCCATAGGTGGCGCTGGTGCG
Source organism: Bacillota bacterium (assembly GCA_030830185.1). Taxonomy (GTDB): domain Bacteria; phylum Bacillota_I; class Bacilli_A; order Acholeplasmatales; family Acholeplasmataceae; genus UBA8290. Next base: position 2,012 of record JAURNN010000006.1, read on the forward strand.
ATGATTTTTGGTTTATTAAGAGGCTTTAACTTTATTATTGCAATCTTATATGGACTTGTGTATAAGAGTGTCTTAAAAAGGCTAGAAGCAAAAGGTAAAAATATTCGTTTCTTAACTAATAACTATGTATTGTCAAATATTGCATCCTTTGCATTTAATATTATGATCACAGGATCAGTGCTTGCGATTACATTAGCCTTTTTATCAACATACGGTATCCAACTGATTACAACCTCGATTTTAGCGGGAACTGCAACGTTCTTTTACTTGAGATTTATGACGAAGCGAATTTATAAAGATTTTCAAGATGAGTTCTCTATCGGTCTATTTGGAATGTTAACGGGTGTTGCATCTACTGGATTAGCACTCTTAAAAGGACTTGATCCAGAATTAAAAACGCCCGTTGCTGAAGAAATGGTTGTTGGTTCTGGAACCGCAATATTAATTGCACTTCCACTATTTGTATTACTCTTTATTCCTAGTTTTACTTACGGCACAGATAATGAAACACTTTTTAATTTCATTACCTTCTTTGGGATTTTGTTATATGTCATCATCTTTGCTTCAATTCTTATTTTTAAAACAAGAAAAAAATAATCCAAGTTAACGTACAATAAACACCCACATCAATTATGAAGTGGGTGTTTTTTAATAGTGTCCTAAAAATCGTACATCAAACATCGATGTCATATGAATCAAGATATGTTCAAGTGCGTCTTTTGAAGATGAACTTAAATCAATTTCAATATAAAAGTGATACTTTTTTTCAATCTTTTTATTGGGTCTAGATAAAATCGCACTTAAATTGATATGATATTTTTGAAATTGCCCTAAAATATCATAAAGTAAGCCAGGACGATCAACATGAGGCGTTATAATTAAAGATGCTTTCTCATAAGCAAGGTTTCCTTGATTCATTTGAATCCAAGCAAAACGTGTTTCATTGTAAGCATAATCTTCGATATGATTCATATGAGGTAATGTCTTTTCTACCATATGCATCGGGACAATCGCAACAGCATCTTCATGAACATATGTCATGGATTCGGAATTGGATGAGGTTGTGATAATGTCTAAATGCACATGATTTTTTAAGAAGATTTGACATTGTTGTTGTGTGACAAATTGAGCATAAATCTTTTTAGCCGTTTTAAGATTGCCAACACATGAAAAGTGAATCGGAATGGTAAACGTTTTGACAATGTATCCTTGTTTTGAAATGAGGCCATCAAGGGTTTGATAAACATAACCATCGGTTGAATTCTCTAATGGAATTAAAAGATCAATCGTATTAGAAAGATGGTCAAAAATATTGTTAATACTTTTTTCATACTGGATGTGATGTGTGTCGTTAAAATGTGTTTTTGCGCATAAATCTGAAAATGAACCTTGAGGTCCTAATGTAACAAGTGTTGTCATATATGAAATCTTCGTTTAATCGCTTCAAAGATGGCACCTAAATTGAAAAAGATGAGTCCGAGAATCACACTTAGTGACACAATAAATGTTATTTGCGTGGGTAATGGTTCTTCAATCCAACCTAAAAGTAAAAATCCATAAGGCAATAAACCGAGTAAGCTTAATAATAACACATGAAAACCATCATCATCTTCACGGTCTTTTTTAAATAAAATCACAACTGCATAAAGTAAGATATTGACAGCTAAAACAACAGGAATGACATAATCAAGTGCCCATGTCGATTCTCTAATAAGTAAACCAATACTTAATAATAGAATTAAAGTAAGAAGAAGTATTTTGGTGACTTTTAACGTCCAAAATTCTGATAAAAAAACAAATGATGCCATGATGATCGCATATAAATGGATGACACCTGCAATGAGTGAAAAATCAATGTTTTGATTTTGAATGTCAATAAAAAATAAAACAATAAAACTTAACACGTTCAAGTAAATAAAAGACTTAAATATTTTGTGGTATGCTTTTGGTGTTTTAAAAGTTGGGAAATAACTCATTGTTTTTTTGTTATCTTTATCCAGTACTTGTCCACATAACACACATTTTTGTTGAGGTGTCTCAAAGTGGATATGACATTGTTTACAATATGGCATCATAGTCCTCCTCATAATTTGAAAAAACATGCATCGTTAAGTGATGTTGATGAAAGGCATCAACGATTTTTCTCATGATTGAATGATCCTTTAGACGTGTAGCTAAATTAAGTTGCAAGGTATCTTCGTAACTAATGGAAGAAATACCCAATCCAAAACCACCAATAATAAAATTGATATCAGAAATATATGGTTTCATAGATTCTGGTAACTTCGCCTGACTTAAGTTTGAAAAAGAAGCCGTATTAATTTTTGCACCTAACATATCATAACCAATTTTAAAGGCAATGTTTTTAATGAAAAATGGCATCATTCTTAAAATGAGTGCTTTTTCTAATGAAACATAACCGGATAACCTAGAGACAAGGGATTCTTTTGTCAATTGTACTTGAAATTGAGTTTTTGTGATGTCAATGATTTCTTCGAAAGAAATACTTGCTTGATTAGGATAAAAAACAGTCTTTAAATACATAGAGAAATTTCTTAAAGTGACTTCATGAAAATAAGGTCTTAAGTTTATGGGGATAAATAATTTAAGTGGTTTTTTTTGTGTATTAAAATTTAAACTTTCACGCATCAATGCATAAACAATCACTGAAGCTAAATACTGTGTGATCGTTGCACCATATGATTTTGCGACTTTTTTAACTTCTGTTACCGACATTTTTAAACTAAAAAGATGCGAAAATTGATGTTTATAGGTTTCGTTTTTTAAATGAAAGGCATGCTCCTCACGCATCTTTTTAACGAGTTTAGGATCATAATTAGAGATGAAAGCATCTTCACTTTCTTTAGGCTGTAATGGTTTTCTTCCGAGAATCATATCTTCAGGGTCAATTTGATGACCTAATAATGTTAAATATTCATAAACAATTGAAAGTAAAAACTGATACGCACCACTTCCATCTGTCAAAGCATGAAAAGTTTCTAATGTGATACGGTTATTAAAATAATAAACTTTAAACAAGTAATGTTGATTTTTTCTTGGATGAAAATATTGCGTAATCACTGCAGGTTCTTGCTCAACTTTAAAGTGCTTTTGATTAGAATCAAAATATTGCCAAAATAATCCTGTTTTGATTTTGATCGCGAAAACTTCAAATCGTGGCAAAACAAGATTGACTGCTTGTTCTAAAAATTGAGAATCAATGTCGTCATGTAAAGACATGCTCAAACGAAACACATTTGAGCGTTCTTGATTAGAGATTGCTGGAAATACCTTACCAGCATTATCAATTTTAAACCAGTAGCGTCTTTTTTTCATCTTGCCTCAATGGTAATATTATACCTTTTTTTAACATATTTACTTAACATTATACTAAAGATTATAAAAAAAGTATTAATTTGAGATAATAAAACCAGAGGTGAACTTATGTTACAAACTCAAGGCATTCACCATGTCACTGCGATGACATCAGATGCAGAAAAAATCTATCAATTCATGACGAAAGTATTAGGTCTCAGACTTGCTAAAAAAACAGTGAATCAAGATGATATTCATACGTATCATTTATTTTTTACAGATGCGATTGGTTCACCCGGGACGGACTTAACTTTTTTTGACTTTCCAAACTCAAGGAAACGGACTACAGGAAAAAATAGCATTCAAACGATTGGACTTAGAGTAAAAAATCAAGATGCGCTTGTTTATTTTAAAACAAGATTTGAACGTTTAAACGTGACTCATGAAGACATTCAAACGCTTTTTGATATGACTATTCTACCTTTTCAAGATTTTGATGGACAATACTACATGCTTGTTTCAGATGAAGGCATTCACGTTGAAGATCAAACACAACCATGGCATGAAACTGATATTCCTGAAGATTACCGCATCTTAGGCTTAGGTCTTATTGAATTTATTGTTCATGATTTAGAAGTCATGACAAGAGTCATGGAAGACATGATGCATTTTAAGAAAATTCAATCAGAGAATAATATCGCATTATTTGAAACACATCGTGGTGGAAACGCCTCAAGAGTGATTGTAAAAGAAGATGCTACTTTACCACTCGCTATACAAGGTTTTGGTGGCGTTCACCATGTTGCCTTTCGTGTTGAAGATGATGATGCTTTAAATAAGTGGATTCATCATTTAAATCAAATACCAGCAAGACACTCAGGGTATGTTGACAGATTTTATTTTCATTCGTTATATACAAGACTCCATCAAGGCATTCTTTTTGAATTTGCAACCGATGGACCAGGTTTTGAAGATGATGAAGAAGATGTAACAACACTTGGAACAACACTCGCATTACCACCAAAATTGCGTCCATACCGAAAACAAATTGAAGCTCAAATTAAACCGATTCAAACTGGAAGTAAATCATGATTCATCATGTAGTCGCTGAAGGTATCAATGAAGATGTGATTATTTTGCTTCATGGTACAGGTGGCAATGAGAATGATTTATTGACACTTTCTAATTACATTGCTAAAGATGCCACTAAAATTGGAATCCGGGGTCGTATTTTAGAAAGTGGTATGCCAAGATTTTTCAAAAGACTCTCACCAGGTGTTTTTGATATTGAGAATTTAATTGAAGAAACGCTTTGGTTAAAACAAGCCATTGATACATTATTAGATCAATATGAATTAAAAAATAAAAATCTTCATGTTTTAGGGTATTCAAATGGTGCAAATATTGCATCATCATTAAATTTTTATTATCCTGAGTTATTTAAAACGAGTCTTTTATTTCACCCAATGATGCCTTTTGAAACATTTGATTATCCATTATTAAAACATCAAAATATTTTTATTGCAGCAGGAAAAAACGATCCGATTGTTCCTCATGAACAAACCATAGAACTTGCAACAATTTATCAAAAATATGGTGCACATGTCGATGTATTTTGGTC
>JAURNN010000039.1 GCA_030830185.1 Bacillota bacterium
ATGGATGAAAAAACCACTCAACCTTTAAATAAAACGGTCTTAAAAGATCGCTTGCATTATCTTGAAATGGACATCCATGACCCATTACATTACTTAAATTTGAAAGAAAAACAACGTTCATTTTTAAATGGAAAAACAAAACGTTTATATTATATGGCCGTGGGTCCTGAACTATTTGGTGTCATTACTGATGGGTTAAACCATGCCCATTTAGTGAAAAAAGATGATGTCAGTGATGTTGTTGCTTTTGAAAAGCCATTTGGTGAAGATTTATTAAGTGCCGAAAGTATTAATGCATTACTATCGAAACATTTTTCTGAACGTCAAATGTTTCGAATTGACCATTACTTAGGCAAAGAAATGATTCAAAATATCATGATGCTTCGATTTGCAAATCGTATCATCGAAGATTCTTGGCATAATCGTAGCATTAAAAAAATGTCTGTGTATGTCAAAGAAAAAGATGGAATTTTATCACGTGCTGGCTATTATGATAAAGTTGGTGCGCTTAGAGATATGATGCAATCTCATGTATTACAAATTGTCTCTTTACTCACCATGGATATTCCGATTTCTTATTATTCTGATGATGTCAAAAATGAAAAAGTTGCGGCACTTCAAGCACTCACCATTGATGACTCTGAAACAGTTTTAGGTCAATATCAAGGATATTTAGAAGAAGACAATGTATCAAAAGACTCGACAACTGAAACATTTGTATTCCTAAAAGGCTTTGTGAATACGCCTAGATTTAAAGGTGTCCCTATTTATATGATTACTGGAAAGCACTTGGATGAAAAAAATGCTTTTATTGAAATCGAGTTTGAAGAAACCTCAGAACAAAGAAAATGGCATTTACCTCTATCAACAAACCGATTACGCATTAATATTGCACCAGAAGATGGGTTTCAATTGACTTTAAATGCAAAAGTTCCTGGATTACGTGAAGGCGTTCAACAAGTTAAGCTTGGTTATGATGTTGATAACTTAGGTGTTGGGAATTTACCAGAAGCTTATGAAAAACTATTACTTGATATGATGGAGCACCATAGAACACTTTTTACTAGGTGGGATGAGATTCAAGCATCTTGGCAAATTATTGATTCGGTATTAAAACAGGAAAAAAATATATATACTTATAAAGATTATCATGATTTAATCGCTTATATCAAAGACAAAACAGGTGAAACATTATTATGATTTATGATGTAACAATGCCAATTCATCAAGACATGCAAGTGTATAAAAATAAAGAAGAAAAAAAACCTAAGATTTCATATCAGCTGCAAACATCACCGCATGCGATCTCTGAAACCAATGTTTTTTTACCGATGCACACAGGCACGCACATGGATTTTCCAAGACATATGGACGCAAATGGACAAACTTCTACAGGATTTGATGCAACCACTTTTTTGAATAAAAATGTGATTGTTTTAGAATGCTTAGATGTAAAAGATCGTCTAGAACTTAAGCACATTGAAGGTGTCTCTTTTCAAAAAGGAGATACTGTTTTTTTTAAGACGAGAAATTCATTTGAAAACACGTTTAATCCTGAATTTATTTATGTGTCATTAGAACTAGCAAAAAAACTTGCTGAATCTCAATTATTAGCAGTTGGTATCGATTCTTTGGGGATTGAACGTAATGATGTGATGCATCAAACACATTTAACGTTAATGAATCAAGGCATTTACATTATCGAAGGTTTACGATTAAAAGATGTTCCACAAGGAAAATATACGTTTACAGCACTCCCGATTTATATCCTAGAAAGTGATGCACTCCCTTTACGTGTCCTCATTCACGATTAGAAAAGCAATGTTATCTGATTTAGAAGACATTATAAATATTCGAGAACAAGCTTCAAAACGTTTAAAAGTAGATGGTGTTGATCAGTGGCAAGGCATAGAACCCTCAAGAAAAACGTTTATCAAAGATATTCAAAACAAAGAAGCTTATGTCATGATCGATCAAGATATGATTATTGGAATCGCTTCTTTATGTCTTTCAAAAGAAGAAGCATATCATGATTTAGTTGATTTAGATATCCTTGCCATCACGATTCATCGAATTGCGATTCATGATGATTATCTTTTAAAAGGGATATCAAAATATTGGTTTGAATTTTTTGAAAAACAAGCAAAAATCTTTAGAAGAAACCATATTTATATCGATACGCATCCAAATAATTTTAAGATGTTATCCCTTTTAAAAAAGTATCAATATCAATTTATCGGGGAATTTGAATTTAATCACCTTCCATCACCATTGAGACGGTTGTTTATGAAAACGATTTTAAGTTGACTTTATCAATAACTATGTTAAAATATGGATAATAAATTTTGAATATCAAACATTTTATATAAAAAGTTTAGAATTGAGGCCCTCATGAAACTCTCAGAAATACAAAAAATGATTAAAGATTTTGAAAATTCAAATTTAACAGAATTAGAGTTAACCTTTGAAGATACAACAATCAAATTATCAAAGCAACAAACTCAGCAAACTTCCCCCGCACCTGTTGTTTCACCAAGTCCAGTGTATCATGTTCCCCAAAAAGAACAAGAACCACCTCAATCTGCTGAAGATACAATTGTGTCACCACTTGTTGGAACCTTTTATGCATCGAGCTCACCAAAATCAAAACCATATGTTGAAGTGGGTTCAAAAGTTAAAAAAGGTGATGTTTTATGCTTAATTGAAGCCATGAAAATCATGAATGAAATCACTGCTCCAAAAGATGGTACCATCCTAAAAGTTCACGTTATGAACGGGCAAGTTGTCGGTATTGATGATGCCTTGTTTGATTTGGAGTAATAGTCCATGGGAAAAGTTTTAATTGCCAATCGTGGTGAAATTGCAGTAAGAATCATTCGAGCATGTCATGAATTAGGATTGGAAACAGTTGCTGTTTATGCGAAATCTGATCAAGATGCAATGCATGTTAAAATGGCAAATCAAGCCATTTGTATTGGTGGCAATACTTCAACAGAATCATACTTAAATAAAAATAATGTTTTAAGTGCGGCCATTGCAAGTGGATGTGATTATATCCATCCTGGCTATGGCTTTTTATCTGAAAATGCCGATTTTGTATCGATGGTTGAAGATTGTGCAATCACATTTGTGGGTCCAAAATCTGAAACCATTACAGCGATGGGCGACAAAGCGAATGCTAGAAAAATGGCTAAGCAAGCTGGTGTTCCAATCATTGAAGGTAGTGATGGTGATATTGAATCAGTTGATCAAGCTGTGGAATGGGCAAAAAAAATTGGATTTCCAGTGATTATCAAAGCTGTTTCAGGTGGTGGTGGTCGTGGGATGCGAATTTGTCATCATGAACAAGATGTCAGACAAGCGTTTGAAAAAACGCAACTTGAGGCATCAGCATCCTTTGGCGATAGTAGATTGTACATGGAACGCTATATCTCAGCACCTAGACACATTGAAATTCAAGTCATTGCAGATACACATGGACATATTGTGTCATTATTTGAACGTGACTGCTCACTTCAACGTCGTCATCAAAAGATGGTAGAAGAAGCAACCTCACCGATGATCTCTGAAATCACCAGAAAAAAACTGAATGCTGCTGCTGTTAAACTTACTAAAAACATTAATTATATCAACGCTGGAACACTTGAATTTTTAGTAGATGATAAAGAAAACTTTTATTTTATTGAAATGAATACACGTATTCAAGTAGAACATCCAGTGACTGAAATGATCACAGGTGTGGATTTAGTGAAAGAACAATTACTTGTTGCAATGGGAAAACCATTATCATTTAAACAACTTGACTTGAAAGTGAATGGACACGCCATTGAGTGCCGTATTTTAGCAGAAAATCCAAAGTTAGATTTTAGACCATCACCAGGACTCATTAAAAATTTGAGCTTACCAGGTGGATTCGGTGTACGTGTGGATACCCACTTATATGTCGGATATCAAATTCCGCCATATTTTGATTCGATGATTGCAAAATTGATTGTTCATGGAAAAACAAGAGAAGAAGCGATTAAAAAAATGCAAATCGCGTTAAAAGAATTTGCAATTGAAGGTATTGATACCAACATCGAATACTTATATGTACTGATGCATAACAAAGATTTTATTGCTGGTAAATACGACACAAGCTTTTTTGAACGCTTTAGATATCTTTTAACGGGTGAAAAAGCATGAACTTTTTAGATGCTCATAAAAGAAAACTTGAAGGTGCAACTAAAAAAAGAATGGATCTTGACCTACAAACCCCAATTGAAATACCAGAAGGGGTTTTTGTTCAATGTTCCAACTGTCAAGCAGCACTTTATGAAAAAGTTCTTAAAAAAAATCTACATGTTTGTCCCGTTTGTCAAAACCACTTTCGAATCGATGCAAAAACACGTCTCGAGTATACTGTTGATGAGGAAACGTTTGAGCCTTTATTTGATCATTTATTATCAACGAACCCACTACGTATGCCAGGTTATGAAGAAAAACTTATCCAAGCTCAAAAATCATCTCATATTAATGAGGCGTTTGTGTGTGGAAAAGCTTCTATTGTTGGTTATCCATGTGCCATCGGTATTTTAGATAGTCATTTCATGATGGGATCGATGGGTTCTGTTGTTGGTGAAAAAGTCACCAGACTGATTGAATTTGCAACAAAACTAAATTTACCGCTTATCATTTTTTCTGCTTCCGGTGGTGCACGTATGCAAGAAGGTATTTTATCTTTAATGCAAATGGCAAAAACATCAGCAGCAATCAAACATTTAGATGATGCAGGTGGTGTATTCATTAGTGTGATGACCCATCCTACAACAGGTGGTGTTGCGGCAAGTTTTGCATCATTAGGAGATTACCATATCGCAGAAATGTCTTCACTCATTGGTTTTGCAGGACCGCGTGTCATTAAGCAAACGATTCGTGAAGAGTTACCTGAAGGGTTTCAAACGGCAGAGTTTCAACTCCAAAGTGGACAAGTTGATATTGTCTTACACCGTCAAGATATTCGAAAAACGTTATTTCAACTATTGAAATTCCATCAGAAGGTGATTTATGACAGCTTATGATCAATTAAAAATTGCAAGACATCCAAAAAGAATCACATCTCGAGGTGTGATTAAACAATTGTTTCCAGATTTTTTAGAGCTTCATGGGGATAGACAGTTTAAAGATGATCTGTCTATTATTGGTGGAATCGCTTCATTTAAAGGACATACTGTCACAATTATTGCTCAAGAAAAAGGCGTTGACACTGAAGATAAAATTAAACACAATTTTGGAATGCCTCATCCAGAAGGTTACCGTAAAGCATTAAGGTTAATGAAACAAGCTGAGAAATTCAAGCGACCAATTATTACATTTATCGATACACCAGGAGCATATCCAGGTGTTGGCGCAGAAGCAAGAGGTCAGGCACAAGCGATCGCAAATAATTTAAAAGAAATGATGGGATTAAAAACACCACTCATTGTTGTAGTATTAAGTGAAGGTGGTTCAGGTGGTGCACTTGCCATTGGTGTAGGTGATGTGATACTTATGTTTGAACATGCCATTTATTCTGTGCTTTCCCCAGAAGGATTCGCATCCATCTTATATAAAGATGCCAAACGTGCTCCAGAAGCTGCTGAACTCATGAAAATTACATCTAAGGATTTAAAAGAGATGAATATCATAGATGAAATTATCAAAGAAGGTCCAGGTCTTCATGAAAATTTGGAAATAGGACTTTCTCAATTAACACAACACTTAGAAAAACAATTAGAAAGTTTAACACATAAGCCAATCAAAAGATTGTTAATATCACGATATGAAAAATTTAGAAAAATGGGGACCATTTTAGAGAGGGTATCAGATGAATCTACCTATTAAAGTACTTGGTACTGGACATTATGTTCCCAATCAGATCATTACCAATCATGACTTAGAAAAACTTGTTGAAACATCCGATGAATGGATCGTCTCACGTACAGGTATAAAAGAAAGACGTAAAGTTACAACAGAAACGACTCATGAAATGGCTTATTTGGCGTCTAAAGAGGCACTTAAAAAAGCGAATATTGATGCAAGTGAAATTGATATTATCGTTGTTGCAACGATTACGGAAAATCAAAAAACACCAGCGGTTGCTAATTTTGTTGCCGGATTATTAGATATTAAGCATGATGTCATGAGTTTTGATGTTAACGCGGCATGCACTGGGTTTGTTTATGCGCTTGAACTTGCATCTTCCCTTATTCAACAACCTAAGTATCGAAAAGCACTTGTCATCGGTGCAGAGACATTATCTAACGTTCTTGATTACACCGATCGTAATACATGTATTTTATTTGGAGATGGTGCTGGGGCAGTTGTTATTGAAAAAGGAAATGACAATAATCTTGGTTATTTTTATAATACCTCTAAACCTGACATGACCAATACACTTGATGTTGGTACATATATTAAAATGGATGGGCGGAAAGTATTCTTGTTTGCTATTGATGTTGTAGAGAAAAGTATATTAAAAGTATTAGAAGATGCAAATCTAACCATCGATGACATTGATCACATCATCCCTCATCAAGCGAATGAACGTATTATTATGTCGGTTGCTAAAAGTATGAACGTTTCTATGGATAAATTTGTGATGAATATTGCATCTTATGGTAATACGTCTGCTGCTAGTATTCCTTTAACGTTATCTGAATATAAAGAAAAACACAAGGAAACAAAACGTGTTTTATTTGTTGGTTTTGGTGGTGGGTTCACTTACGGTGCAGCCATTGTTGAGGTATGATGATGAAAACATGTTTGATGTATGCAGGCCAAGGAAGTCAATATGAAGGCATGGGCCTTGATATTATTAAAAATTATCCAGATACTATTGCGATTATTGATGAGGCAAGTCAAGTACTTGGTGAAGATATTCATGCATGGTTTTCAAATTCTGAAAGTTTAAAAAATACGTATCAAACACAACTTCTCATGGTCATTACACAAGAATTATTTGATTTTGTTTTAAAAGATCAAAACATTGATGGCGTATTTGGATTTAGTTTAGGCGAGATGAGTGCACTTAAACGTGCAGGTGTGATCACCTTTAAAGACATGTTACGTTTAACTCAAGCAAGAGCAAAAGCCATGCAACATGCAGCTGAAGGTTCTGATGGGATGATGGCAGCTGTTGTAAAATTAACACCAGAAGTCATAGAAAACATTTGTAAAACACATTCAACTCCAACAAGTTATATGATGCCCGTGAATTATAACGCACCCCTACAAACTGTGATTAGTGGCCATAAACTTGCATTTGAAAACATCAAAGACCATCTTGTTGAAGCGGGTGGGAAAGTCTTACCATTACGTGTGTCTGGAGCGTTTCATACACCACTTATGAAAACACATCAACATCTATATGAAGCAATCATCGATGACATCGAATTAAAAGAGCCACAATTACCATTGTTTTCAAATGTGACTGGAAAATTAATGATGAACATTACTAAAGATGATTTAATACAACAAATGACATCCCCAGTATTATTAACAACCATTTTTAAAAACATTCATGCATTAGGATACACCCATCTTATTGAGATTGGACCAGGTAATGTGTTATCTCAACTTGCAAGCAAACAAATCGATTCGGTTATTATTAAAACCTATCAAAACGCACAATCGTTGGAGGAAAATATATGAATTTAAATCAAAAACGTATTTTAATCACTGGTGGATCTAGAGGCATTGGTAAAGCAATCGTTGAACGCTTTGCTGAAGAAGGCGCACATGTTTTATTTACGTATAAATCCAACATGGCATCTGCACTTGATATCGTAGATGTTTTATCTGCAAAAGGATATCACGTCCACACAGTAAAAGCAGATGTAAGTGTCGAAGATGATTGTAAAGCCCTTCTAAAACATGTTCAAGATTCGTTAGGTGGTCTTGATGTTCTTGTGAATAATGCAGGGATTACAAGAGATACATTGATGTTACGAATGACAATCAATCAATACGATGATGTCATGAATACCAATTTAAGAGGGGTTTGGATGTTAACTCAAGTC
>JAURNN010000040.1 GCA_030830185.1 Bacillota bacterium
AAATATTTAGTTTATAACGGGTATCAAAATGTTCATACCGTTGAAAAACCAGGTGATTTTTCTACAAGAGGAAATATCATTGACTTTTACTCGCTTCAATACGAGCATCCAGTAAGACTTGATTTTTTTGGTAAGACACTAGAAACAATTAAGTTTTTTGAACTAGATACACAACGGTCTATTGCTAAATTAGATCAAATTGATATTGTTCCCGTCAATGAGCTTTTTTATACAGATACAATGAAAGAAAAACTTATTGAAAAACTCGAAAAAGACTTAAACAATGACAAGTTATCTGAAAAAGAACATAAAAAGCTTAACAATGATATTGAGTTCATAAAAGAGCGTAAACATCTAGAAAGATTAGATATTTATATACATGCAATGAATCAATTGACATCAACCATCACAGCATTTAGTGAAGATCATTATATTGTGATGATTGATGTACATAAAATGACACTTAATGAACAACAAAAAGAAAATGAATTTCAAACATATGAACACGCAATGGGTGGTCAATATTTTTTAAACCTTGTCAAAGAAAAACAACTTGATGAATTATTGAAAATCTCCCACATCAAACTTTACACTCAACACACAGAAGACGAAGGCATCTCTCTTCATATAGAAGAAGTCCCCCTTTACCAACAAAACATTCAACTTTTACTACATGACATTAAAACAACAACCAATTTAAAACAAATCATCATTTCACTTCCAACAAAAGCGCTTAAAGAAGTTTTTTTAGACCAAGCAAAAACACTGATTGAAAACTACCCAGTAATATTTACAGATGATTATATGATTGGATCTTTTTATGATACCAACCAGCAACGATTATATTTAGATGAAACAACCATTTTTAATAAACAAAAAACCATTCGTTCTTCATATCGCTCAGTCATGAATCAAACGTCAAAAATACATAGTACAGATGACTTAAATCTAGGAGACCATGTCGTTCATTATGATTACGGCATTGGCCAATATATTGGAATTAAAACCATGGAACTTGGCCTTAAAAAAAGAGATTATCTACACTTAATGTATGCAAATGATGAAGCACTTTATGTTCCAATGGACCAAATGGATCGCGTTTTAAAGTATAGTCAAAAAGATACATCAACACCTAAGTTATCAAAACTAGGAAGCAAAGTTTGGACACAAACAAAAGCATCAGTTAAACAAAAAATTAAAGATCTAAGCGATAGACTTATTAATATTTATGCAGAAAGAGAGCACGTCACAAGACAGAAGTTTGAATACGTTGAAGATTTAGAAACAAGTTTTGCCTTAGATTTTCCATATGAACCCACCATTGACCAACAAAAAGCAATCATTGAAACGCTTTATGATATGGAAGGTGATAGACCAATGGATCGTCTTATTTGTGGAGACGTTGGGTTTGGTAAAACAGAAGTTGCATTAAGGGCAGGATTTAGAGCAGTCACAAACGCGAAACAAGTGATTATTTTAGTACCAACAACTGTACTAGCTAGACAACACTATCACACATTTAAAGAACGATTCGAAAAATACGGAGCTACTGTTGGAATTTTAAGTCGCTTTGTGACTCAAAAAGATCAAAAGCTATATATCGAGAATTTTAAAAAAGGACTACTTGATGTTTTAATAGGAACGCACCGTGTCTTATCAAAAGATATCATTCCTAAAGATTTAGGACTACTTGTTGTTGATGAAGAACAACGATTTGGTGTTGAACAAAAAGAAATCATTCGTGAAATAAAAAAATCAGTGGATACATTAACCATGTCTGCAACCCCTATCCCTAGAACACTTCAAATGTCACTCATGGGACTAAAAGACATGTCAATGATAGAAACACCTCCCAAAAACAGATATCCTGTTCAAACGTACTTAGTAGAAAGAAATGAAGCACTTGTAAAAGAAGCGATAGAAAGGGAAATCGCAAGAGGAGGACAAGTATTTTATTTGTTTAATCGTGTTTCAGGGATGACAGGCATGCTTCAAAAACTAAAAAAACTTGTTCCAAGCGCAAGAATCGCTTATGCTCACGGTAAACTACACCGTGATGAACTAGAAGATGTACTCACTAATTTTATTGAACATGAATATGACGTTTTAATCTCAACAACAATCATTGAAACAGGAATAGATATTCCAAATACAAATACACTTATTATTCATGATGCAGATAAACTTGGACTATCGCAACTTTATCAAATACGTGGACGCGTTGGTAGAAGTGATCGTATCGCTTATGCATACTTATTTTATGAGCAATACCTAACCATTAACGATGAAGCTAGAAAAAGACTTCAAGCGATTCAAGATTTCACGGCCCTTGGAAGTGGGTACAAAATTGCACTACGAGATCTTGCAATCCGTGGTGCAGGAGACATATTAGGCCAAGAACAATCAGGATTTATTGATACAGTTGGTTATGAGCTTTATATGAAACTCGTAGAAGAAGCAATGACGGGTAAAAAAGCATTTGATGATTTAGATCCCAAAGATAACGAAGCGTATGCAGCAAGACACGTTGATCCTCAATACGCGAATTATGATACGTTAAGAATTGAAATTCATAAACGTATTGCAACACTTCACACGTTAGAAGATGTAGAAACACTTAAAGAAGAGTTGACAGACCGTTTTGGCCCAATTGATGTTGAATTACGACAATACATGTATGAAAAACTATTTAAAAAATTAAGTAACAAATTAAAAGTCATACAAGTATCTCAAACACCGACATACATTAAATTTACCTTCCACAAAGATGTAGGTGATAGTTATAACAAGCAGCCATTTATGCAAACAGTTAAAAAATTTAGCGCACCATCATCACTAGATTTTGAACGAGGTCATATCGTATTAAAAATGGAGCATTATCAAAAAAATGAGCACTGGCTTTATCTTGCGTGTCAATTATTTGAGACGCTTTTACCTTATCAAATAGCTGTGTTATAATGAATAAGAAAAAGGGGGAACGATGAAACCTATTAAAGACATATATGATTCGCTTGGAATTGATGACCAATACTTCTTACCATTTGGACAATATAAAGCAAAAATCGATTTAAAAGTCATGAAAAGCCTTGAACATAAAAAAGATGGAAAACTCATCTTAGTAACAGCCATTAATCCAACCCCTGCAGGTGAAGGAAAAACCACCACATCAATTGGACTTGCTCAAGGGTTGAAATACATTGGAAAATCTTCTATCTTAGCACTTAGAGAGCCCTCTTTAGGACCTGTTTTTGGGTTAAAAGGCGGTGCTACAGGTGGTGGATTATCTAGCGTGGTGCCTGAAGAAGATATTAATCTTCATTTTACAGGTGACTTACATGCAATTACAGCAGCCAACAACTTATTATCTGCACTGATTGATAATCATATGTTTCACGGAAACCAACTTGATTTAAATGAAGTTACATGGCCACGAGTCATGGATATGAATGATCGTAATCTAAGAAATATTCAAACAAAACAAAGAGAAGATCAATTTATTATTACCGCTGCTTCAGAAGTCATGGCTGTATTATCACTCGCTTCTGATATCTTTGATTTAAAAAGAAGATTAGATCGAATTTTAATCGGTTATAATTCTAAAAATGAACCCGTTTTTGTTTCAGATTTAGGTGCAGCAGATGCAATGGTCTTACTATTAAAAGAAGCGATGAATCCTAATCTTGTTCAAGCTTTAGAAGGTGTTCCTACACTTGTTCATTGCGGTCCTTTTGCAAACATTGCACACGGATGCAATTCTTTAGTTGCTACAAAAATAGGTCTTAAATTGGCAGATTATGTAGTCACAGAAGCCGGTTTTGGTGCAGACTTAGGTATGGAAAAGTTTTTACATTTGAAAATGCCTCATTTGAACCATGATGTTGATGCAGTGGTTATTGTTGCGACACTTAGAGCGCTTAAACTACACGGTGGTTCTACAGAGTACGCACAACCTGATATATATGCTCTTAAAGAAGGAATGAAAAACTTAGAGAAACATATTGAGAATATCAAAGCATTTAATTTACCATTCGTGATTTCTTTGAATCATTTTGATAATGATCCACTTGAAGAAACGGAATATGTCTTAACATGGGCAAAAAACAATACTTTCCCGATTGCTTTATCTAAAGGGTTTAAAGAAGGTGGAAAAGGGATGCAAGATCTTGCAAATGAAGTTGTAAAACTATGCGCAACCCAAATACCATTTAAACCCCTATATCAACCAACGAAAGATATACAATCAAATATAAGTAAGATTGCAACCTTAATTTATGGAGCGAAAGAGGTCACGTTTTCCAAATCAGCGTTAAAAGATATAGAGAGATATCAAAAACTAGGGTGGCACCTACCTATTTGTATGGCAAAGACCCCATTATCATTATCTGGTGATGCGACTTTAAAAGGAAGACCAGAGGGATTTACTATTGAAATATCTAAAATAAGACCCTCTCTTGGTGCCGGTTTTTTAGTCGCTCAAACAAAAGGGATCATGGTAATGCCCGGATTAAATCAAACACCACGTGCACTTCAATTTAAACTTCAAGATAGTGGTGAAATTATCGAGGTGAATTCATGATCTTAAATGGAAAAGAAACTGCTTTAAATTTAAATAATGCACTTAAATTAAACATTCAAGAGGATTTAAAAAAATACAGAGCCCCTCACTTAGCCATCATCCTTGTAGGTTCTCATCCAGCAAGCTTATCGTATATTAAAGGTAAGTTAAAAGCCGCTGAATCTGTAGGAATGAAAGCAACACTTCATCATTTTGAAGATGACGTTCAAACAGAAACGGTTTATCAAATGATTCAAGCATTAAATAACGATAAAGATGTTGATGGTATGATTTTACAACTACCATTACCTAAACAATTAGACGAAGCCTATCTAACCCAAGCCATTGATGTTTCAAAAGATGCTGACGGTTTTCATGTTCTCAATCAAGGATTATTATACCAAGGGAAACCAGCTGTAAAACCTGCGACCCCTTATGGAATGACACTACTTCTTAAGGCATATAATATTGATGTTTTAGGAAAACACGCCGTCATTGTAGGTAGAAGCAATATCGTTGGATTTCCTATCGCAAGATTACTCATGGATTTAGGTGCAACCATAACTGTATGTCATTCAAAAACAACAGATTTAAGTTATCATACAAAACAAGCAGACATACTCGTTGTTTCAGTTGGAAAACCGCATCTCATCAACAAAAACATGATTAAAAAGGATGCAATTATTTTAGATGTTGGTATAAATAAAGTTGATGAAAAACTTGTTGGTGATGTTGATTATAACGATGTTTATGATCATGTGTCAGCAATTACTCCTGTACCCGGTGGTATTGGACCAATGACGATTCATGCACTTCTTTTAAATACGTATCATTTGTATGAAAAACATGTTAAAATAAATACGAAATGAGGTCAAAAATGAATATTTGGCACGACATTAGTGATGAACGCATTCAACCAGAGCAGTTTGTTGCATGCATCGAAATTTCAAAAGGATCAAAAAAGAAGTATGAGTTAGATAAAGAAACAGGCATGATTATATTAGATCGTGTATTGTTTACATCTACCCATTATCCAGCAAACTACGGATTTATACCAAGAACACTCGCTGAAGATGGTGACCCACTTGATGTACTCGTTTTATGTCAAGAAGATATTGAACCGCTGAGTTTAGTGAACTGCACGCCAATTGGTGTTATTAAAATGAGAGATTCAGATGAAAATGATGAAAAAATCATTGCGATTGCACAAGGTGATCCATCACTTTCACAATACAAAAACGTCCACGAACTCCCTCAACATGTTATTTCAGAAATGGGACATTTTTTTGAAGTTTATAAAGCATTAGAAGGAAAAACCACCTATGTATTAGATATTGATGGTCCTGATGCTGCTAAAAAAATCATTTCAAAATCGATTAAGACGTATCAACAAACATTTAATAAATAAAAGGAAAATAAGTATGGGACGCGCATTTGAAGTTAGAAAAGTAGCCATGGGTAAAACTGCTGCTGTAAAATCAAAATTATATGCTCGCTATGGAAAAGAACTTCTTATGGCAGCCAAATCAGGCATACCAGATCCTGATGTTAACATGACACTAAAACAAATCATCGATCGTGCAAAACGCGATCAAATTCCATCAGACGTTATTAAGCGTGCAATTGACAAAGCAAAAGGTGGTACAGATGAAAACTATTTATCAATGCGCTACGAGGGATTTGGACCAGAAGGAAGTATGTTTATTGTTGAATGCCTCACTGACAATGTCAACAGAACCATCGCCGAAGTTAGAAACTGCTTTACTAAAACTGGTGGAAAACTAGGAATAAACGGAAGTGTCGTCTTCCAATTTGAACACCAAGCACTTTTTACGATTAAAGATATGTCAGAAGATGACATATTAGAAATTGCAATCGAAAAAGATTTAAATATTAAACATGTCGACGTCGAGGAAGATGGAATTTCTATATACGGTGATGCATCAGAATATTCAACGATTAAACAAGCGCTAGACGAAAGCAAAGAAAATATCGAATACATCACAGATACAATTCTCTGGATGTCAACCAATGATGTGACACTTTCTTCAGAGGATGCTAAACAAAATGTAGAAAAACTACTCAATCTGCTTGACCAACTTGATGATGTTCAAGATGTTTATCACAACATTAATGAATAAATGAAACCACAATACGTGGTTTTTATTTTAGCTTCATTACAAAATGATTTTCAAAAAAAACGAAAACATGATGCGCTCTTTTTATTTAGATGTTCACATGTTATAATTAATATATCCCAAAACGAGGTAGACAAATGAATAAAGACACTTTCATTTTTGACGTGATTCAAGAAGAGAACGAACGTCAAAAAAAACATATCGAGCTTATCGCATCTGAAAATTACACATCAGCAGCAGTCATGGATGCACAAGGCTCTATTCTGACGAATAAATATGCTGAGGGTTATCCAGGTAACCGCTATTATGGTGGTTGTGAAGTCGTTGATAAGATTGAAGAAGAAGCCATTGAACGTTTAAAAACGCTTTTTCAAGCTTCTTTTGCAAACGTACAACCTCACTCTGGATCGCAAGCCAATGCAGCTGTTTTTCAAGCGCTATTAAAACCAGGAGATAAAATTTTATCACTATCTTTAAATGAAGGTGGCCACTTAACTCATGGTTATCCACTTAACTTTTCTGGTAAAGTGTATCAAGGCTTTCATTATTCACTAGACCCTAAAACAGAAACACTAGATTATGAAGACATTTTAAAAATTGCCAAAATTGTAAGACCCCAATTAATCATTACTGGATACTCGTCTTATTCAAGAACGATTGATTTTAAAAAATTTAGAGACATTGCAGATGAGGTTGGTGCATACTTACACGCCGATATTGCTCATATATCAGGACTTGTTGCTGCAAACTTGCATCCATCACCACTTCCTTACGCACATGTCGTCACTTCTACTACCCACAAAACGTTACGTGGCCCACGTGGTGGTATCATTATGACAAATATAGAAGATATTGCTAAAAAAGTAGACAAAGCAGTGTTTCCTGGTATGCAAGGTGGACCGCTCATGCATGTAATTGCAGGGAAAGCAATTGCTTTCTTGGAGGCTCAACAACCAGTATTTAAAGATTACCAGCAACAAGTTCTAAATAATGCGAAAGCGCTTGTCCATGCATTTAAGAAACTTGGATACCGAGTAATAAGTGGTGATACAGATAACCATTTACTAGTAATCGACGTTTTCCAAAAATACCAAATCACAGGACTTGATGCTCAAAAAACACTTGATTCTATATATATTACAACCAACAAAAATAACATTCCATTTGACACTCAAAAACCAAAATACGGAAGTGGTATACGTATCGGAACACCAGCCATTACAACACGCGGCATGGTTGAAAAAGATATGGAAAAAATTGCTTTATGGATTGACGAAGCATTAAAACACTATAAAGAGAAAGATGTATTAGAAAAATTAAGAAATGAGATTAGTCTTTTTACTAGTCAATTTCCACTCATTAAAGGAGCGTAGCGTGACCTCAAAAACCAGATGAATACCCGATGGCAAAAACAACTAAAAAAATTACCAATTATTCCTTATGTTGATGCACCATACTTATATTATCCAATCACTAACCAACGTTGTCCTGAAGGAGAAACGTGTGTCATTGGTGGATAATTTGTAAAAGTGGGCAAAGTGATCGCTTTTACTGTAGTCGAATCCTTAGGATATTGTTATATCGCCACCTCATTTACATCAATACGTATGTGTTTAGAATCTTATCAAGTGCCTAAAGCATTTAAAGAATTACCAATCGTCCTTATTGCTTCAGGACTTATGTCTTTTGCTTTTTTAGGATTAGTCGGTGTTGTATACTTAAAAAGTAAAATCAACGATAAAAAAACCACTGAAAGTAATTTGCTTTCGGTGGTTTTTATTTAGGTTAAACAACTAGTCATCGATTTCAACGGATAAGAAATTACCATTGATATCAAATTCTAATTCTAATCCATTAACGAGCTCTACTTCATAAATGCCATCTTCAAGTTCAGCTTCATCAATGGCGATATTTGGATAATTGGTAGAAAGATAATCTAAGATTGCTGCTGGAAGTTCAGATACATTTACATATTCATCATCTTCATAATCATTATCTTTGTATTCATCATCATAATCATCGTCTTCGTATTCATCATCATAATCCTCACCATAGTGATTATTAGCTTCTGAGATAGATATTAACGGGAATCCATCTAAACTTCCAACGATAGGAAGTTCACTTAATATTGACATTGCATGTGGACTTGATTGAAAAATCGAAGTTGCGTCGATACCACCAAGTTGAAATCCTTGATGCATTCCTTGATAAAATTCGCCTGTACCATCATAAACGACACCTAAGACAGCAACATATACTTTTTGACCATTCTTTCCATCGTATAAAGCCAATTCATCTAAAGTAAACACAGGCATGTATCCTTCAGTTTGATTGACTTCAGCCGTTGTAGGTATTGTTTCTGAGCCCTCGAGAGATCCTACAATCTTTAATCCCGTTAATATAGAACGCGCATGAGGACTTGAATTAAATGCTTGAGTTGCATCTGTTCCAGCCAAATGTAATCCTTGATGCATCCCGTTTGAAAACACATTCGTTACATCATAAATTACGCCATCTACTGCAATATATCCCTTTTGTCCATTTTGTCCGTTGAAAACAGCAAGCGCTTCTAATGTAAATACTGGAAGTGTTTCTACATTGGTTGATATTTGAGACGCTGAAACTTCTAAAACACCAACAATTTCTAACGACCCTAACATTTCCATTGTATGTGGACTTGATAAGAAGATTTGAGTTGCATCGATACCGGCAACTTTAAACCCTTGATGTTCACCATTAGGAAATTCATCAGTCACATCATAAACAACGCCATTGACTGCAGTATATCCTTTTTGACCATTTTGACCATTATAAATCGCAAGTTCATCTAAAGTAAATACAACCTCATCATTTTGATTTAGGACACTGGTGATCTCGTCACACCCGACAACCGTAAAGGTTAATAATAAAACACTAACAAACAATAAAATTCTTTTCATATGTAACACTCCTTTTGTTTTGATTATCTTCATTATAAGAATCCAACATGAAAATTTGATGAAGGAAAATAAAAAACATCATTTTCATCAAATTTTCATTTTCATTGATACAATAAAGGTAAGGTGAAAAATGAAAATCCTTTTAGCTGAAGATCAAAAAACATTAAATACAATCATAAAAGAAAGACTCTCTAATCAAGGTTTTGTTGTTGATGCTGTTTATGATGGACAACAAACGATTGATATTTTAGAGTATATGACATATGATGTTATTATTTTAGATATTATGATGCCAATCAAAAACGGTTTAGAAGTTTTAAAATATATAAGAAACAACAACATTCAAACCCCTGTCTTGTTATTAACAGCGAAAGATAAAGTTGAAGATCGTGTGAAAGGCTTGTCACTTGGTGCAGACGATTATTTGATTAAACCTTTTGCTTTTGAAGAACTCGTTGCACGTATTCAAGCACTTTCAAGAAGAGGAAATAAAGATATACAAGAAAACTTAACATGTCTTGATTTATCAATCAATACAACAACACACGATGTTAAAAGAGGCAATATCAACATACAACTTTCTAAAAAAGAATATTTAATTGTTGAATACTTAATGCGACATAAAAACGAAGTCGTCTCCAGAGAAAGACTTGAAAATGTAACATCAGATTATGATTATGAAGGGTATTCAAATGTGATTGATGTTTTTATCAAATTGATAAGAAAGAAAATCGATCACCCATTTGAACAAAAACTCATCCATACTGTAAGAGGCTTTGGATATACCATGAAGGATCGCATATGAGACACCTATCAATCAAAGTAAAAACAATATTGTATTTTGTTGGATTTTTTACACTACTCACGATATTTAATCAAGCCATTCTTTGGTCATTATCAAGTCAAGTTGTATTTAATCAATCAGAAGACGAGATTAAAGAAGTTGTTAGTGATGTAACCGAAAACCTCACCATGACCACTAATGGACCTGTTTATTTAGATGATGATGAACAAGAGCCGTTTATATTTTATGTAGAAGATGTCATTTTTGTTTTCTATCAAAATAACACGCTCACATATGGTGCCCTACCAGATGACGAAATCAATCTACTCAATTTGAACATTGGAAACACACAAACAATTGAGATTGCATCAAATAACTACATAATTTTTGATACGTATATCAATGAAAACACGACGATGCGTGCCATAAAAAACATTTCTAATGTGGATAATTCAGTTAGATCGATATTAATCATTGCCGCAATTTTATCACCGTTGATCATTTCTCTTACAGGTATTGGAGGTTACTTGATTTTAAAGAGATCATTTAAACCAATCGAAGACGTGATTGAAACAACAAATCATATTAAAATCAATCAAGATTATCACTTAAGAATCCCACTAAGAGCATCTAAAGATGAGTTATATCACATGACACTCGGCATTAATGAAATGCTTCAAGCAACGGAAGATGTCTTAAATAGAGAAAAACAATTTACATCAAACGTCTCACATGAATTAAGAACACCGCTTTCAGTATTACGTGCGCAATTAGAATACTTAAATGAAAAACTAACTCAAACCACGTATCAAGATGACATGCAACCAATCTTAAAACAAATGCAATACTTAGAAGATATGGTGAAAACCATTCTCATGTTAACAAAATTAAATGAACAAAAAGTTTTTCAAGTTGAAACCGTTGAAATCTATCCACTTCTTGAAGATTTAATAGAAACACTCCAAGAAGACTATAAAGAAAAACAGATTCAAGTCAACATAGAAGGAAATAAAGATATCACCTTTCAAGGAGATACCATGCTTATTCTTTCCTTGTTAACAAACGTCATCTCAAACGCCATCAAATATAACAAAGAAAACGGTCAAGTGAACGTTTCCTTAAATCAAATCAATCATCAATTACACATCATCATCAAAGATACAGGGTATGGCATATCAGAAGAAGATTTAAAACACATTGAAGAACCTTTTTACCGATCGGATGCTGTACGCACACAACACGAATTGAGTTTAGGTGTTGGAATGACGATTGTTTCTAACATCATCAAGTATTATCAAGGACAACTAAACATCACATCAGAGCTTAACGTAGGAACAACAGTTACTATCATTCTATAAAAAAACACTTCCTTATGAAGTGTTTTTTATTGTTGAAGTTTTTCTAAAGTTTTTTTAGAGAGATTAAAAACATATTTAAAAATATCTTTTACTAAATTGCCTGTAAAACTAAATGCTTCAAAACGAAGTTCAATATCTTTATCCATCTTTCTAATCGATTTAACAAAACCATCAATCATGGGTTTCGGTCCACACATTGAGACAGAGGTATCTTTGTTGATGGTCATGATATCGGTTGACATTCTACCCTGTTTTTGACTATCAATGATGTCAAAGGTGAAATTTTTATGTATGGAAGCATAGTGATTTAAAAGATTGACATGAACGGCATCTTCAAATGTTTTAACAGCGTAATATAAATGTGCGGGTTTATCTAAGACTTGATGGCTTCTTAAATAACTAATAAAAGGTGTCACACCAATCCCACCAGCAATCCAAACATGAGCAGCTTTCTTTGTTTGAAAAGTCATATGACCAAACGGTTTACTCACATGCATCTTCATCCCAACATATGCTGATTCATATAACTCTTTTGTGCCATCGCCAAGTTTTTTTATTGTAAAGTAAATAGAATTGTCTTCTGAACCAGAAATTGTAAAAGGGTGACTCCCAGACATGATCTTTTTATCATCGAGTTTGATGAACGTAAATTGACCTGCTTTAAAACGATACTTTTTTTTAAATGTTAGTTTGATATCAATCATCGATGCATTCAAGTGCGTGACCTCTGTAATCACACCAGTATATTTAAATGCGACATGTTGATAAAATACAAGCATATAAAGGGATGAAAAGATACCGAGCAAAGAAGTTGTTATCATAAAGATCGATAATGCATCAAAACTTAATAAATCTACCCAAGAAGATGCAAAACCATGATATAACCCTAATCCATAAGGGATAATCATTAATTTATGTAAATATTTAAAGTGTTCATATTTAAATAAAAACGAAAATAACGCCATGACAATTAAAAAGATAAATAAATTTCTTGAAAGTTCACCAAGCTCTTCAACATCTAACCCCAACTGTAAGTAACGCGATAAAATAATTAAACCGTCATCACTTGCTGTTGTTTGATGTAAGAAAATAAACCCTAAACTCATTAATGCCAAAAAGCGATGCCAAAAATAAACTTGATCAAGACCACCAAAAAACTTAACAAGTAAACGTTGTTTGGTAGAAAGTAAAAACGTCATAAACAAACTCATTAAAATAAATGATCCAAATAAAGAAGTGACCAACACCTCAGTATTTAAAAAAGATTGATTCAATCTTGAAACCCACAAATACGTGTTTAATGCAAAAACAATAATAATAAAACTTAAACCTCTTCCGTGCGTTTTTAAAAATGTCATAATGTGCTCCTTAATAAATTATAATAATATTATAAAAACGAATTGTGAAAGTTTCATGAAAACATGAAAATATCTTTAGTATGATCAAACGTGATTATCATAATATGATATAATTAGAGTAGGTGAAACATGACGACAATCTTCATTAAAAAAATCTTACTTGTAGTAACCGTGCTCGCAACAGCGATCACTTTTTCTGCATGTACAAGTAATGAAGAGATGCATTCCATGACGTTTTATGATTACATGTATACCTCAATTACGATCTCTTTATACGGTACTGAAGAAGAAGCAGATCGTCATTTTAAAGCAGTTGAAGAGATTTATGAAACTTATGATGCACTCACCAATAATTATCAAAGTCTTAATCAAGATTCTATTTACTTAGAAAATATCTATTCAATTAACCAACAAAAAGACACCAAACTAGAAATTGATGAAGCACTCTATCTTTTATTAGAAGAAGCATTAAGACTTCAAACCCTTACAGAAGGATACTTTAATATTGGTCTCGGTAAACCGGTCAAAGCTTGGAAAAATCTTATTTCAAATACACCAAACGATATCATCTTAGGCAATTCAATTTATGTTAGAACCTATGAAAATAACCCGATATATCAAAGTTTTGAAGTCGTATCCATTGATGAAACATTAATTCAAGTTCAAGATGTAGAAAATACCATAACATTTCAAAAAAACCAACTCATCTATGATCTCGAAGTTTCAACAGACGCCTTCAATCAAGCACAAGCCACCATCAATGCCATGAAGATTGAAGATAATCAAATTATTTTAGAATCAGACAACGAGGCTTATTTTATTACTATTAAAGGATCAGATATCGAGCTTGATGTTGGTGCTTTTTCTAAAGGATATGCAACTGAACAAGCAAAAGACTACTTCATCGAAGAAGGTGTCGCCTATTTTTCAATTTCAGCAGGATCATCAACCATTAGTGTCGGTCAAAACATTAACAGACCCACTCAAAACGAAGTGTATATCATTTCTTTAACAGACCCCATCACATCATTACCTTTTTTTAAAGAACCATACGGCATCATCCATATTAAAAATCAGTCACTTGCAACATCAGGTAACTTTGAACAGTACACCATGTATCAAGGGTTAAGATATCATCATCTGATTTCTCCTTTTACATTAACCCCTACTCATGATTATGCGGCACTCACCATTATTGGAGATGATGCTGGATTATTAGATGCATTATCAACAGCATTATTTGTCATGCCAAAAAATATCTTTGATGCTTTCATGGAAACCCATCAAGAGACATTAAACATTCAAGTCATTCGCTACAACTCAGATAACACCATAGATACCTTTATAACAGATGTTTATTTTGAGGATCTCCTATCATGAGTAAGCTATCATTAAAAACAAAAAGAGATCTCTTTTTAGGACTCGGCATCTTCATCTTTGTATTACTTACCTGGTTGATTTTAACCTTGACATTATCAAATGGCACCGCAACCTCAGCAAGCATTTACTACGGGTCAAATAAAGAAGCGATCGCGACCATTGATTTTGTATCAGAACAAATATCTATCCACTACTACCAAGACACAGAAACAAACACAAGATATCCCTATGTCGACCTTTCAAACAACACCATTACTTTACTTGGCGATTATGAAGTTGACGGCATCAGACAAGAAGTCGTCATTACCTATGACTTTGAAAAACAATCGGTTCAAATTACGAAAGAAGAATCTCCTTATAATGTCTGTTCAAAACAAGGTGAGATTACTAGTGGAGCACTCATTTGTTTACCAAATAGCGTTCGTGTTGAATTTAAAAACGCCGAAGAAGACTTTGTTTTATGAGTAACGTTAAAAAGCTTACCTTATATTCAAACTTACTTGCGGTAGCAATTGTTTTAAACGTCTTAGAATCGTGGATCAATGTGATTCCAGTTCCGGGTGCTAAAATTGGACTTGCTAATATTGTCACCCTTGTTGTTTTAGTGTTATATAACCCTAAAGATAGTATTTTACTTGTTGTCATGCGGGTTGTGATTGTATCACTACTAACAGGTAGACTTTTAAGCCCGGTTTTTTATATGAGTTTATCTGGAGGCATCTTTGCAAGTATCGCCATGGCACTTATTTACAAGCTCAATTACTTTGGAATTCCAGGGGTTTCAATTATAGGGTCACTTTTTCATACATTTGGTCAAATTATTGCAGGTATTTTTGTGATTGGATCGGTCGCGGTGCTTGGATATTTACCCATTATGCTTGCCATATCAATTCCTGCAGGAATTGTAACAGGATTGATTACCGTGAAGTTTTTAGATGTCTTAAAAAATTTTACACAAGTTCGCATGTAATAACTTGATACTTAAGATATTATTTGATATAATAACGTTTGCGAAACTTACTATGATGTAATCATCATGGCGGAAGGAGAAAAGCATGAGAAAAGATGTACAACCAAAAACACGTTTAGTCGTTTTTCAAGACTCTCAAACAAACAGACAATACTTAATTGAATCTACCATTTCAACAAAAGATACTGTTGTGTATGAAGGTGATGGAAAAGAATATCCGGTGATTAAAGTGGAAGTGAGTTCAGACACACACCCATTTTATACAGGCCAACAAACATTTATTCAAGCTGCAGGACGTGTCGATCGTTTCAATAAACGTTATCAACGTGGTCAACACTCAGTAGAAACACCTGAAGTTGAAGAAGTAAAAGAAGAAGCGACAGCTGAAGCAGAAACACAAGAAGATTAATACAATAAAAGCGTGAGTTTCTCACGTTTTTTATTATCAAAAAAAGGGGAATCTTATGTATCACACATATAAAAACGGATTTATTGAAGTGGTCTGCGGACCAATGTTTGCAGGTAAAACAGAAGAACTTATCCGCCGTATTAAAAGATTAGAATACGCCAAACAAAACGTACTTGTTTTTAAACCGGCCATTGATAACCGATACTCAACAAAACCAGAAATTGTTTCTCATAATTTAAGTAAAAAACCATCGATTGTTGTGTCAGCTTCAAGTGAAATCTTACGTTATGTTGAAAAAGAGACGCATGCGGTGGTCATTGATGAAGCTCAATTTTTTGATCAAGGGATTATAGATATTGCTGAAACACTTGCCGATCAAGGGTTACGTGTTATTGTAGGTGGATTAGATCGAGATTTTAGAGGAGAGCCTTTTGGACCTATGCCAGAACTCCTCGCAAGAGCAGAGTTTGTTACAAAACTTACTGCCATTTGTGTGAAAAGTGGATTACCTGCAACACGAACACAACGTATCATTAACGGCAATCCAGCGAATTATAACGATGATACCATTCTAGTAGGAGCATTAGAATCTTATGAACCAAGAGCAAGACAATACCACGAAGTGCCAGGAAAAGACGAGGCATCTTAAATTTATGAAAGAGGCTTTAAACGAAGCCTCTAAAGCATTTGACTTAGGAGAAGTACCTGTTGGTGCAGTTATCGTTAAAGATGATCAGATTATTGCCCGTGCCCACAACTTAAGACATACGCAAAAAAAACTAGAGGGACATGCAGAATTTTTAGCACTTTTAAAAGCAGTCGAAATCCTTGGGGATTGGCGTTTAGAAGAATGCAGTTTATATGTCACTCTAGAACCATGTCCAATGTGTGCAGGTGCACTCATCCAAAGCCGTATTAAACATCTTTATTATGGTGCAAACGATCCTAAAGCAGGAGCCATTCACTCTAAACTCCACTTACTTGATATCCCTTTTAATCACCAAATTGAGGTGTGTGGTGGTATCATGGAAAGTGAAAGTAAAATATTACTTCAAACGTTTTTTAAACAATTACGATAAGATTACCTTTTGAAGCATCACCACGCAATGTGATGCAATGAACTTGGTCAGGTCTTGACGGAAGCAGCCATAAGTTGATAAGCATGTGTGTGGTGATGCTTGAAAAGGTAAT